>DATEKP010000245.1:0-7084 GCA_035277405.1 Allostellaceae bacterium
CACCGGCCGGTAGTCGAGCGAGCGTTCGAGCCTGCGACCGTAGGCGTCGGCGAGCCACGAGAAACCCCGGTCGATCAATCGCGCGAGACGGCTCTGAGCGGCGTTGCGCGACAGCAGCAGCGAGCACATCATCGGCGACAGGGTGACGGCGATGATGCCGGAGATGATCACCGCGCCCGCGAGCGTAAACGCGAACTCGCGGAACAAGGCGCCGGTGACGCCGCCGAGAAAGCCGATCGGCGCGTAGACGGCGGCCAGGGTCAGGGTCATCGCGATGACCGGGCCGGCGATCTCGCGCGCCCCGATCAGCGCCGCCTGCGGCGCGCTTTTGCCCTCTTCGATATGGCGGTAGATGTTTTCAAGAACGACGATCGCGTCATCGACGACGAGGCCGATCGCCAGCACCATCGCCAGCATCGTCAGCAGGTTCAGCGTGAAGCCGAGCGCCGCCATGATGATGCCGGCGCCGATCAGCGATAAGGGGATCGTGACGATCGGGATCAGCACCGAGCGCACGCTGCCGAGGAACAGGAAGATCACCACGACGACGATCACGACGGCCTGGCCCAACGACCATTGCACCTCGTCGATCGAGGCCTGGATGAACCGCGTCGAATCGTAGGCGACCTGCATTCTGACCGAGGGGGGCAGGTTGCGCTTGATCTCGGGCAACAGCTTGCGGACGCCCTCGACCAGCGACAGCGGGTTGCCGGTCGGGGTCGCCTGCACGCCGATGAACACGGCGTACTGCCCGTTCATCATGACGCTGGAGGTCCAGCTCTGCGCCCCGAGATCGACCGTCGCGATGTCTTCGAGGCGGACGACGGCGCCGCCCGAGGCCTTGACCACCATGCGCTTGAACTGCTGCACATCGGCAAGCCCGGTCTGCGCCGAGATGTTGGTGACGGTGAAGAAGCCCTTCGCCTGCCCCGGCGCCGATTGGTAGTTGTTGTTGCGGATCGCCGTCGCGACGTCGTCGGCGGTGATGCCGCGCGCCGCCATCTTGGCCGGGTCGAGCCACAGCCGCATCGCGAAGGTCTGGCCGCCGAGAATATCGGCCGAGGCGACGCCGTCGACGGTCGCAAGCAGCGGCTGCACGACGCGGGTCAGATAGTCGGAGATCGCCGCCGGCTGCAATTCGGCGCTGGAAAAACCGATATACATGACAGCGGTGGTCTGCCCGGTCGATTTCAGGATCACCGGGTCCTGCGCCTGCGCCGGCATCAGGTATTTGACCTGCTGCACCTTCGCCATGATGTCGGTCAGCGCCTGGCTCGGGTTGTAGTTGAGCCGGATGTAGGCGGTAACCGTGCTGGTGCCCTGGATCGAGTTCGAGGTCAGGTAGTCGATGCCCTCGGCGGTCGCGACGGCCTGCTCGATCGGCGTCGTGATGAAACCCTGGATCAGGTCGGGCGACGCGCCGGGGTAGGCCGTCGTCACCGTGATCGTCGTGTTGTAGAGCCGCGGATACTGGCGGATCTGCAGGCTTAGGAGGCATTGCAGCCCGATCAGCAGGATCAACAGGCTGGTGACCAGCGACAGTACCGGCCGGCGGATGAAGATGTCGGTGAATTTCATCGCTGTACCCTCACCCACCGGCCGCTGTCGCGGCCGGTCCCCCCTCTCCCGCAGTGCGGGAGAGGGTAAGAAATGGCCGTTTACGCCCCTCTCCCGCATTGCGGGAGAGGGTGGCCGAGGGCGAAAGCCCGAGGACGGGTGAGGGTGCCGCCACCAGCGACCTGTCCCTTCTGACCTAATGCTGCGTCGGGTTGGCGGGGGGCTGCGGCGGCGGGTTGCCGGTGACGACGACTTGGGCGCCGTCCTGCAATTTGACCTGGCCGGCCGCGACCACCGTCTCGCCGGGCTTGACGCCGGACAGGATCGCCACCTTGCCGTCCCACCGCGCGCCGGTCTGGACCGGCGTGCGCTTTGCCTTCAAGACCGGCTTGCCCCGCGCGTCGTTGCCGTCCGACTGCACGAGATAGACGCTGTCGCCGTAGAGCGTGTAGTCGACGGCGGTCTCCGGCAGCACGACGCGCGGCGGCTCGGGCGGCAGCACGACCGCAGCGTTGACGAACATGCCGGGCAGCAGCTCCTCCTTCGGGTTGGCCATCGTCGCCTGCACCTTGATCGTGCGCGTGTCGGCGCTGATCTGCGGTTCGATCGTCGTGATCCGGGCGGCGAATTTGCGGCCGGGGAACGCGTCGGCGGTCAGCTCGACGTTCTGCCCGACCCTGACCTCCGAGCGCATCGTCGCCGGCAACGTGAAGTTGACGTAGAGCTGCGACAGGTCGGTCAACGTCGCGATCGGCATGCCGGGGTTGATGACCTGGCCGAGATCGACCTGGCGCACGCCGAGCCTTCCGGCAAACGGCGCGCGCACCAGCTTCTGCGCGATCAGCGCCTCGGTCTTGGCGATCTGAGCGTTGGCCTCCGCGAGCTGCGCCTGCGTCTGATCGACGTTCTGCTGCGGCCCGAACTGGCGCTTCGCCAGTGCCTGGGCGCGTTCGAGCGAAACCGCGGCGTAGCGCGCCTGCGCCTGGTAATTGGCGAGGTCGCCGCGTTCCGGCGCGTCGTTGAGCTGAACGAGCGGCTGCCCGGCTTTGACCAGCGTGCCCGGCTCGAACAGGATCTTCTCGACCCGGCCGCTGACCTCCGGCGTCACCGTCACCTGGTGCACGGCGGCGAGCGAACCGATGCCGGTCGCCAGATGCGGCACCGTCGCGCTGGTCGCCTTGACCGCCGAGATCTGCGCCGGCGGCGGCTTGTTGTGGGCGAAGAAATTGGCGATCGCGCGCTCGCGATAGCGGTTGAAGCCGTAGAGCCCGCCCAGCACCAGCGCCAGGATCACGCCGACGATCACGAGCCAGCGCACGGTCTTCGGGCGGCGCGCGACCGGGCGCGGCAGGTCGATGCGCTCGCGGGCGACCGCATCGGCGGCATGCGCCTCGGTCCTCGCTTCGAGCGGCTTCAGATCCCCGTCCATGATCTCCCCGCCTTAAATCCGCTCAATCCGCCGCCGACGGCAGCGCAGCCGCGCCGGCCATTTCGCCGGCGGCAATCGCGGCGTCGGTCATGCCGATGCCGCGCAGCACAAACCTGCTGGCGGCGGTGACGATGTCGTCGATCGTCCCCTCATAGGGCACGCAACTCGGCCCCGGCAGCGCCGCGAACGCCATCATCGCCGCGACATGCTGGGCGAACCAGAAGCGGTTGGCCGCCCCGTCGCCGTCCGCCGTCGCGGGCATCGCAGCGAGATGGGGCGTGACGTCGCCGGTCGCAACCGCCGCCCTGAGCGAGGCGGCGAACAGCGGCACGACGGCGTTGCCAACCGTGGCGAACAATTCCCGGGCGTATTCGCCGTCTTCGAGAAAGCTGTGCAGGACGAGGCGCAGCCGCGAGTCGAGCTCGCCGCGCTCGATCTCGTCGCCGAGCAGAAAGCGGCGCACCATGAAGCGCACCATGCAGACAAGGGCATCTGTCGAGGGGCGCAGCGCCGTCAGGCGCTCGAATGCCGGGTCGCCCTCGCAGCCGAGCCGCAGGATCTCGCGATAGAGCAGCTTCTTCGATGGGAAATGGCGGAACAGCAAGGCCTCGGAGATGCCCGCCGCCTCGGCCAGCTCGCGCGTCGTCGTGCCGGCGAAGCCCTTGCGCGCGAACAGCGGCACCGCCGCCCGCACGATCGCCTTGCGCCGCTCGTCGCTGTCGAGCCGGGTCACCGCCATGGCGGCGAAAGTAAGCGCTCACTTACCAGGCTGCAAGCGCCTTTTGCACTGCACCATAATGGCACAAAAAATGGGCGGCCCTCCCCTCAGGCCGCCCATCCGCTGAAAGGTGCGAGGGACCGTGTTCCCCTGCACGGTCCGGAAACCCGCACGCCTTCGGACGTTAGCCGAACCGCCGCGACGCGCAACCGCGGACTGCGGCAAAACGCGCACTATCCCCAACTATCGCGACTTATCCCCGATCGCCGGCCGGTCATGCGGAGCTTTATCCACAGCGCCGCCGAGTGCCGTCTTGCGGGCGCACCCACCCGTGTGATGCCCGGATTTGATCCACGGCTGTCCGTTACGCCAAACGGGCTGCGCGCTCATGCGCCACCGAAAGTGCCCCTTGGCCGGGCTTGACCCGGCCACCCACGTCTTTTTCGGCCGCATCCCGACCAGCATTGAAGACGTAGACGGCCGGGTCAAGCCCGGCCGAGGGGATTCTGGGGGAGATGCGGCAAGAACCTTCACGCCGGGATCTCGTCGATATGGCCGTCGACAAGACGCCAGATGCAGTCCTGCGGCACCGGCAGGCGCAATGCCTCGGCGCGCGGCAGGCCGGCGTAGAGGCCGCGCACGACGCGCGTCACGACGCCGTGGCACACCGCGATCAGCGGCCCCTCGCCGGCCTCGGCGAGCCACGCCGCGAGGCGGCCGGCGAATTCGTCCCAGCGCTCGCCGTCCGGGCTTTGGAAATACCATCCGTAGCGGCCCTCGCCGACAAACAGCTGAGGCGCCAGCGCATGCACCTCGGCGTGATCGAGGCCGTCCCACGAGCCGAGCGAGACCTCGCGCAGCCGCGCATCGAGAACCGGCGGCCCGGTGCGGCCGAGGCACTCGGCGACGATCTCGGCGGTATGGCGGGCGCGGCCGAGCGGGCTCGCGACGAGCGCCGCAGCGGCCGCTTCGGGCAGCGCGGCGAGCCGCTTGCCGATCGCCTCGGCCTGGGCGCGGCCGAACTCGGTCAAGGGCGAGTCGCTCCAGCCCTGGTAGCGGCCGATGCGGTTCCATTCGGTCTCGCCGTGGCGCACGAGGAAAATCGTCATCGCCGCAGCCGGTAGAGCACGTGCCGGCGCATCTCGTGTCCCTCATAGTGACGGCGCATCCGGTGGATCCATTGCTATTTCTTTCCTCGAGAGCGGCGCGCAGCCGGGTCGTCGGCATAGCCTGGGGGCCGAGCGCCTTGCGGCCGGCTCGCCGGCGCGCTTCGATCTCCGTTCTATTGGCCGGCAAAATCGCGTTCATGCCGCCACGCGGTCGGGCCGGCATCTGCCGGATGCCGGTTTTCCGGCGGCGCCTCGTAACTCGCGAAGCACGCATTGAGCTCGGTCATTTCGCGCTCGGCGTCCGCCCTGGTCCGGCCGGCCGAGATGTATTGGTCAACGATCGCGGTCTGATCGGCGGCCACATCGGCTTCGCCGGTGATGCCGACGCCGAAGAACAGCCCGAGCGCCAACAACGCCGCTTTAGGCGATGGCGGTATCCATACGCAATGGCCGAAGATTATCGCAAAGCCGTTCATCCCGCACGCCCCCTCCCGTCAAGCCGGCCTTCGCTGTCGCGATCATTAGCAACGACTTGCCGGCCCGTCGCGGTTGTGCCCCGGTTATCTTGCCCGATGATAGGCTAATCGGAATCGAAAAGCTTTACGGGAAGATTTATTCTCGATAGCCGCAACGCCTACCGTGAGGGCGCTTCAGCAGCCCTGCACGACCGTTCAGTTGACTTGCTCGAGCAGCGCGGCGATCGCGCGTCGCAGCTGGGTCGGCCGGTAGGGTTTGCGCAGCACCGGGCCGTGCATCTCGGTGTCGCGATTGGGCCGGACGAGACTGGCGAAGCCGGTCGCGAACAGCACCGGCAGGCCGGGACGCAGCGAGCGCGCCGCGTCGGCGAGGTCGATGCCGTCGAGCCGGCCCGGCATCACGACGTCGGTGAACAAGAGGTCGATCGCCATGTCGGGATGCGCCAAAAGCAGGCGCAGGGCTTCGTCGCCGCTCGCCGCTTCGAGCACGCGATAGCCCTCGGGCTCGAGCACGGCGAGCGCGACCTCGCGGATTTCGCGGTCGTCCTCAACGACCAGAATGGTTTTTCCGTATGCGACCATGTGCCACCGACACCGGATGCAAACGGCCCCGGCGGCGGATTTACTCCCCGCTCGCCCGTGAAATCCGCGCGGCGCGAGAGGCTTCGCATCGCGCGCCGGGGCGATTAGGCTGGCGGGCCGCGTGTCGCCGCGGAGACAGGCGCTCTTGACGGAGGATAGGAATGCTGCAGATGGCCGGCCGCATGGGCGTTCTCGGCACCGAGACCGCCTTCGAGGTCCTGGCGCGGGCCAACGCGCTGGCCGCGCAGGGCCGCTCGATCATCAATCTCGGCATCGGCCAGCCCGATTTCCCGACCCCGGAGCACATCGTCGAGGCCGGCCGCAAGGCGCTGGCCGACGGTCACCACGGCTACACCCCCGCCAATGGCATCCCTGCATTGCGCGCCGCCGTCGCGGCCGACCTTCATCGCCGCCACCGGGTCGAGGTGTCGCCCGACCGCGTGCTGGTCGTGCCGGGGGGCAAGGTCACGATGTTTTTCGCGATCATGATGTTCGGCGAGGCCGGCGCCGAGATCCTCTACCCCAACCCCGGTTTCCCGATCTACGAGAGCGTCATCAAGTTTTCCGGCGCGACGCCGGTGCCGGTGCCGCTGTACGAGGAGAAGGGCTTCTCGTTCAGCGCCGACGAAGTCCTGGCGAAGATCACGCCGAAGACGCGCCTCCTGATCGTCAACAGCCCGGCCAACCCGACGGGCGGGGCGGTGCCGAAGGAGGAACTCGACCGGCTCGTTGCCGGTCTCGAGCGGCATCCGCAGGTCGCCGTCTTGAGCGACGAAATCTACGGCGAGATCGTCTATGACGGCGGCGAGCATTTCAGCCTGCTGCGCTATCCCGAGCTGCGCGACCGCGTCATCCTGCTCGACGGCTGGAGCAAGACCTACGCGATGACCGGCTGGCGCATGGGCTACGGCGTGTGGCCGGAGGCCGTGTTCCCGGCCGCCGAGCGGCTGGCGATCAACTGCCACTCCTGCGTCAACGCCGCGGCGCAATACGCCGGGATCGCGGCGCTCACCGGCCCACAGGAGCCCGCGCGCCAGATGGTCAAGGCCTTCGCCGAGAGGCGGCAATACATCATCAAGGCGCTCAACGAGCTGCCGGGTTTCCGCTGCGTCAATCCCGGCGGCGCCTTCTATGCATTTCCCAACGTCAGTGGAACCGGTCTCGACGCCCGATCGATGCAGAATGTGCTCCTCGAGGAGGCCGGCGTGGCGAC
>DATEKP010000246.1:0-5133 GCA_035277405.1 Allostellaceae bacterium
AGCGGCGGCGCTGTCGCGCATCGGTCAATGGCAAAGCGGCAGCGCGGCTGAAACGCGCAACCCCGGCCGAGCCGGGTCAGATCGGGCGGCTGACCTTCGATCGGGTCGAGCCGCGCCTGGCGCGGCCGGTCGAGCCGCGGCACCGAGCGCAACAGCGCCATCGTGTAGGGGTGGTGCGGGTCGTGGTAGAGCGCCGCGGCGCTGCCGCTTTCGACGATGCGGCCGGCGTACATGACATTGACCCGCTGGGCATAGCGGGCGACGACGCCGAGATTGTGCGTGATGATGATCAGCGCGACCCCGAGCCGGCGGGTCAATTGCTGCATCAGTTCGAGGATCTGCGCCTGGATCGTCACGTCGAGCGCGGTCGTCGGCTCGTCGGCGATGATCAGCTTGGGGTCGCAGGCCAGCGCGATCGCGATCATGATGCGCTGGCGCATGCCGCCCGACAGTTGATGCGGATATTGCCTTAGGCGCCGCTCCGCGTCGGCGATGCCGACCAGCCCTAACAGTTCGACGGCGCGGCGCTGCGCCGCCGCCACATCCCCACCGCGATGCTGCTCGATCGTCTCGGTGATCTGGCGGCCGATCGTCAACACCGGGTTCAGCGAGGTCATCGGCTCCTGGAACACCATGCCGATATCGCCGCCGCGCACCTGCCGCATCTCCTCGTCGGACAGCCTCATAAGATCGCGGCCGTCGAACAGCACCTGCCCTTGCGTGATGCGGCCGGGCGGGTCCGGAATGAGGCGCAGCACAGACAGCGCCCCGACCGATTTGCCGGAGCCGCTTTCGCCGACGATCGCCACGGTCTCGCCCGGCTCGACCGTATATGAGACGCCGTCCACCGCCCGCACGACGCCCACGCCGGTGCGGAACTCGGTGTGCAGATCCTTGACCTCGAGCAGCGGCAAGCGGCCTTTCCTCCCGGTTCCCAGGTTTGCCGCCGTTGGTAGCGATGGCCCCAGAAGCTGTCAACGTCTCTCCCTGGTAGGTGGCGTGCTCGGCGTCGCGCATCGCGGGTTCCAGCCGGTTCAGAACCGCGATGGCGCGCTGATTTTTTGACGCGACTTTTGGACACGGCGGCGCCGTCTGCGAGACCGGCGGTCTGGCGGAGCCTGACGATTAGCACTTTCGCGGTGCGCGCGCATCGTCGTTCGTCCGGCGGCTCGGGCTTTCGGACAATGCCTTCCCGCGTCGCAGGATCGTCAGGCGAGGCGGCGAACTGCTGGTAGTCCCCCAAGCCAAAATCTGGCGACCGGCCCCGCGTCAGTGCCAGCGCGCGCCAGGCAAGGGGCGGCGCGCCGATCGCGGCTGTCGATGCGGTCTCCAAAGCGCCTGACTGCCGCTCAGCCCTGCATGATCGGCTCGCCGCGCATGTATTTGCCGCGGCAGAACAAGAGGGTCGGCTTGTCGGTGTAGGCGAAGCGCTCGACGTGGCCGATGAAGATGATGTGGTCGCCGCCGTAATGGCGGAACTCGCTGCGGCATTCGAAATGCGCCGCCGCGCCGATCAGCACCGGTGCGCCCGATTCCGGGATCACGTGCTCGACGTCGAGGAACTTGTCGTCGCTCTGCTTGGCAAACTTGTTGGACAGCTCGATCTGGTCGTAGGCGAGGATGTTGACGACAAAATGCGAGCCTTCCTGAAAGGCCGGCAAGCTCTGCGCGTAGAGCGAGGCGCTCCACAGGACGAGCGGCGGGTCCAGCGACACCGAGCTGAACGAATTGGCCGTCATCCCGTGCAGTTTGCCGTCGCGCGAACGGGTCGTGATGATCGTGACGCCGGTCGCGAAGGAGCCCAAGGCGTTGCGCAGCTCGCGGGTGTTGAAGCCCTCGGCCGAGGTGCTGTGCACCGCCGCCTGGTGGCTGCCGGGAATGTTTCGTGACACGGGGATGCTTCCTCGAATCCGCGGTATTACAGCGTCGCGTCGGGCGACAGGCCGAGCGCGACGCGGCCGTACATCGCGCCGTTGATGTCCCAGTTGAGGACGTAGTGCGCGTTGGCGGCATGGACGTCGCGGAACGCGCGCTGCAACGGGTTGCGCGCGTAGATCGCGCCGCCGCCGGTCGCCTGGAACAGCACATCGACCGCCTTGGTGCACAAGGTCGCGGCATAGGCGCCGTCGCGGCGGTAGCGCGCCCGCTGTTCGAGGCTCGGCAGGCGGCCCTCGGCGACGATGCGCGTCGCCTCGTCGCAATCGCCGAGGATGACCGCCTGCGCCGCATCGGCGATCGCCGTCGCTTCGCCGAGATGGATCTGCAGGGTCACGAAATCGGCGAGGTTGCGGCCGGTGTAATAGCTCGTCCGGGTGCGCATCGTCTGCGTGAAATATTCGATCGCCCCTTGCGCGATGCCGAGCGAGACACCGGCGATGCAGAATGCGAACAGGCTGACCGCCGGCAGCTGGTACAACACCGCCGGGTTGACCGCGCTGCCCGGGTTGGGCCCGCCGACGATCTGCTTGACCGCCAGCGTGCGGTATTCCGGCACGAACACGTCCTCGACTGCGACGTCCTTGCTGCCGGTGCCGGCCAGCCCGATCACGTGCCAGGTGTCGATGATCGTGTAGTCCCTAGCCGGCAGCAGAAGGATGCGCGGCTCGCTGCCACCGCTCTCCTCGTCGTTGACGATGGCGCCGATCAGGTTCCACGCCGCCGGGTCGACGCCGCTTGAAAACGGCCAGCGCCCGCTCAGCCGGTAGCCGCCCTCAACCGGCCGGGCGCGGCCGCGCGGAAAGATCAGCGCCGAGCCGATCAGATTGTCGGGCGACTCCCCCCACACCTCGTCCTGCGCCTCTTTCGGCCACATGCCGAGGAGCCAGTGGTGGGCGGCGAGATTGGCCAGCACCCAGGCGGTCGAGCCGCAGCCGCGGCCGATCACCGAGACCAGCTCGACGATCGCGCGGAACGGCAACTCGCTGCCGCCGACCCGCTTTGGCTGCAGGATGCGGAAGAGGCCGCTCTTGTGCAGATCGGCGATCGTCTCGTCGGGCAGACGGCGCAGTTCCTCGGCGCGCCCCGCGCGCTCGCGCAGCACCGGCACGAGCGCCTCGGCGCGCGCCATCAGCGCGGCGAAATCCGGGGGTTCGTCCCGGCGTTGCGTCTTGGCCTCGGACATCGCCTTACCTCTTCCCTGGCCGCGGAATGCCTAGCCCGGCCGCGACCTCTTCACTTTACTCGCCGCGTCCGCGTTTGTCTGCCGCCCGCCACGCGGCAGAGAGTTGATGACCCGAAGAGCGGTTGCGGGCACAATCCGCGCGCAATCAGCAAATGGCCGGCGCCTTGCGCGACGACCGGCGAACAGTGGAGGAAACCATGACGCAATACCGCCTGATTTCCGCCGATTCGCATGTCAGCGAACCGCCCGATTTGTGGACGACGCGGGTCGATGCGCAATATCGCGAGCGCGCCCCGCGCCTCGCGATCAACCCGAACGGCAAAGAGGGCGCCTATTTCCTCTACGAAGGCTACGCGCCGCATCCGATTGGCATCGGCCTCGGCGCCGGCAAGAGTCCGGAGGAACTGAAGGAGTTCCTGACCAAGGCGACCTACGCCGACGCCCGCCCCGGCGGCTGGGACCCGGCCGAGCGCCTTAAGGACAACGAACTCGACGGGGTCGAGGCCGACGTGCTCTACACGACGCTCGGTTTCCGCATCTTCTGGCTGCGCGACGCCAAATTGCAGGCCGAATGCTTCCGCGTCTACAACGACTGGCTGGCCGAATACTGCGCCTATGCGCCCGAACGCATGGCAGGGCTGGCGCTGATCTCGCTGTATGACGCGAAAAAGGGCGCGAAGGAACTCGAACGCTGCGCCAGGATCGGGCTCAAAGGCGCGATGATCTGGTGTTCGCCGCCGCAGGAGCAGCCCTACAGCTCGGAGGCGTACGATCCGTTCTGGGCCGCCGCCGAGGAAATGAAGATGCCGATCTCGCTGCACGCGATCACCGGCATGGGGGTCGAGAGCCAGTGGAACTGGGGCGAGCGTTACATGCGCACGACCGTGCTCGGCTACGAGGTCGAGAAATCGTTCAGCGTGTTGATCTTTTCCGGCGTGCTCGACCGCTTTCCGAAATTGCAGATCGTCTCGGCCGAGAACAACATCGGCTGGCTGCCTTACTATTTGCAGCGGATGGACCGGGTCGCCGCACGCTCGCGCGCCTCGGCCGGCTTCACGATGAAGCTGAAGCCGAGCGAATATTTCCAGCGGCAGATGTGGGCAACTTATATCGACGATTTTGTCGGGGTGCAGAGCCGCGCCTTCATCGGCGCCGACCGCATCATGTGGTCGTCGGACTACCCGCACCAGGCCTCCTCCTGGCCGCATTCGCAGGAGGTCGTCGCGCGCGATTTCAAGGACGCCAGCCCCGACGACATCTTCAACATCACCCGCGGCAACGTCGCCCGCCTCTACGGCTTCGCCGCCTAGCGCCGAAAGCCCCTCACCCTGTCCCTCTCCCCGTACGCGGGGAGAGGGAACGCGGTTGAGATGCCGGACAAATCTGTCGCAGGATAGCTCCGGAAGCGGCGCAGCTCTCCCTCTCCCCGCTCGCGGGGAGAGGGTCGGGGTGAGGGGCCGACGCGCAGGAAAGGAGAGCCGCCATGCAATTGAGCCGCGAGGAATTGCTGCGCGCCTATCGGAGCATGGTCACGATCCGCCGTTTTGAGGAGCGGGTGCAGGAGGAATTCTCGAAGGGCGGCATCCCCGGCTTTGTCCATCTCTATGCCGGCGAGGAGGCCTCGGCGGTCGGCATGTGCATGCATCTGGGCCCCAAGGACTACATCGCCTCGACCCATCGCGGTCACGGCCACTCGATAGCCAAGGGCTGCGACGTCGTCGGCATGATGCAGGAACTGTTCGGCAAGGCGGGCGGGCTGTGCGGCGGCAAGGGCGGCTCGATGCACATCGCCGATCTGGGCGAGGGCATGCTCGGCGCCAACGGTATCGTCGGCGGCGGCCTGCCGCTCGTCGTCGGGGCGGACTTGACCGCCAAGACGCTCGGTACCGGCACGGTCGCGGTGTGCTTTTCGGGCGACGGCGCCTC
Organism: Allostellaceae bacterium; assembly: GCA_035277405.1. Classification (GTDB taxonomy): domain Bacteria; phylum Pseudomonadota; class Alphaproteobacteria; order ATCC43930; family CGMCC-115725; genus DATARH01. The sequence continues at coordinate 5,048 of DATEKP010000246.1, forward strand.
CAACCAGGGCACCACGTTCGAAGCCCTCAACATGGCGGTCGTGCTCAAATTGCCGGCCGTTTTCGTGTTCGAGAACAACCAATACG
>DATEKP010000247.1:0-18092 GCA_035277405.1 Allostellaceae bacterium
GGCCGGGACGATCGGTAGCCCGGCGCCGTCAGCGCGATCGAGCGATGCCGATCTTCGCAAGCTGATCGTCGGACGCGAGATCTCGCTGTCGGGCGAGATCACCTCGTGCGACAAGCTGATCGTCGAGGGCAGCGTCGAAGCCAACCTGCAGAATTGCCAGGATGTCGATATCGCCGAAACCGGGCTGTTCAAGGGTTCGGCGACGATCGACGAAGCCGACGTTCGCGGCCGCTTCGAGGGCAATCTGGTGGTCCGCAAGCGGCTGTTGATCCGCTCCAGCGGCCGCGTTTCGGGGACGATCCGCTACGGCCAGATCGAGATCGAGGGAGGCGGCCAGATCTCGGGCGATATCCAGCCGCATTCGAGCGAGGATTTCGTCTCCGACATCACCGGCGCCCGCGTCGCGTTCTGACCCCTCGATAGCGGGTAGGGCGGATGACCCGGCGGAGCCGGGGGAACCCGCCTGCTTCGGGACCAATCGGCGGGTTCCACCCGCCTTACCGTGATTGATCGGCGGCCGGGAGGAGCAGGAACGCCCGCGCGTCATCCTATCGCGTGCCCGGCGCCCGGCCTGATACGTCTGGTCGGCGTCACTCCAGTCCGATCGCAAGCGCAATCTGGCGCCGGATCGCCGCAAGCTGCTGCGGCAGAATGCGCGACCCGGTCGGACTTACGCTCTGCTTCGAATTTGTGGTGACACAGTGCGACAGCGCATAGCAGCGCTTTGTACAGCCGTTTTCGCGCGTCGGATCGATCGCGAGCGCGAGATCGGCGACCGCGAACTCCGCGTCTTCCGAGAGCGGAACCAGGATGACGTTCGGGTACGACGGGCTGAACAACTCGCCATCCTCTACGACGATGGCAGGACGAAGTTTGTTCGGCTCCTTCGGCAGCGCATCGCGCCAATCGACCAACACGATCTGACCAGGATCGAGCCGTAGCAACGGGCTATAATCCCTCCATCCGCGGCGTCCCCCAGAAATCGAAAAATTCCTTCGCTTCCGGGTGAGTCGCCACGTAGCGGCCGACCGCCTCGCTCTGCTCGCGGATGCGCTTGCGCTTGACCTGTCGGGCGGCCTCGGTCGCGATCTCGCGCAACAGAGTGGACAGACCGATGCTGCGAGCCCGCGCCTCGGCCTCCAACTCCTGACGCACCTTGTCGTCGAGCCTGACCGAAATGGGCGCGGTCATTTGCAGTCTCCGTCGTCCTGCCTGAACTACGTCAATGTAGTCGCCCGGCTCAAATGTTGAAGCGGAAATGCATGACGTCGCCGTCCTGCACGACGTAGTCGGCGCCTTCCAGCCGCATCTTGCCGGAATCCTTGGCGCCCTGCTCGCCGCCGCAGGCGACGAAATCGGCGTAGGCGATCGTCTCGGCGCGGATGAAGCCTTTCTCGAAATCACTGTGGATCACGCGTGCGGCCTGTGGCGCCTTGGTGCCGCGCGCGACCGTCCAGGCCCGCGCCTCCTTCGGTCCGGCGGTTAGAAACGTGATCAGGTCGAGCAGCCGGTAGCCGGCGCCGATCACCCGGTCGAGGCCGGTCTCCGCAAGGCCGAGCGCGGCGAGGAACTCCTGCCGTTCGGCGGGGTCGGCGAGCACCGCCAGCTCGGCCTCGATCGCAGCCGAGATCACGACGGCATCGGCCCCCTGCCCCGCGGCGAAATCGGCGACTTGGCGGCTCAGCGCGTTGCCGGCAGCGGCCGCCGCCTCATCGACGTTGGCGATATAGAGCACCGGCTTGGCGCTGAGCAATTGCAGGCTCGGCAACTCGCCCTGTTGTTCGGGCGAGAGCGCAGCGCGGCGCGCCGGCACGCCGTCCTGCAACCCGGCCAGCACCGGCTCGATCAGCGCCAATGTCGCGCGCGCCTCCTTGTCGCCGCCGCGGGCGCGCTTCTGCGCCGCGACAGCGCGTCGCTCGAGGCTTTCCAGATCGGCCAGCATCAGCTCGGTTTCGACCGTCTCGGCGTCGCGGATCGGATCGACCGAGCCCTCGACATGCACGATGTTGTCGTCCTCGAAGCAGCGCAGGATGTGGGCGATCGCATCGACTTGCCGCAGATGGCCGAGAAACTGGTTGCCGAGACCCTGCCCTTTGGAGGCGCCGCGCACCAGCCCGGCGACATCGACAAATTCGAGCTGGGTCGGCACGATCTTGGCAGATTTGGCGAGTCGGGCGCAGACCGCCAGCCGCTCGTCGGGCACCGCGACGCGGCCGACATTGGCTTCGCGGGTCGAGAACGGGTATTTCGTCGCCTCGGCCGCCTCGGTTGCGGTCAAGGCATTGAAAAGGGCCGACTTGCCGACGTTGGGCAGGCCGACGATGCCGCAGTTGAAACCCATGCTCCTACATCGCTCGTGTCATGGCCGGGGACCGGCGTCGTCGGCCGGCTCGGGCGGCGGCGGGCTGAGGCGCGCCACCTCGCTCATAAAGGCGCCGGGGGCGCCGCCGAGCAGCAGCGGCAACGTCTCGGCCACTGCATCGACCAGCGGCGCGACCCAGTCCCGCATCTCGTCGGTGGTGAAATTGCGCAGCACGTAGGCCTGCACCAGCTCCTTGACGCCGGGATGGCCGACACCGATGCGGATGCGCCAGTAATCGGCGCCGATCATCGCGTCGAGCGAGCGCAGCCCGTTATGCCCGGCGCTGCCGCCGCCGCGCTTGACGCGCACCTTGCCGGGCCGGAGGTCGATCTCGTCATGGATCACGACGATCTCGCCGGGGAGGATCTTGTAGAAGCTCATCGCCGCCAGGACCGAGTCGCCGGAGGCATTCATGAAGGTCTGCGGGGCCAGCAAGAGGCGCTTTGCCCCGGCGATCGTACCCTCCGCCAATTCGCCCTTGAAGCGGTTGCGGAACGCCGGAAAATCGTAGCGCCGCGCTATCGCCGCCGCAGCTATGAAGCCGATATTGTGGCGGTTACCGGCGTGGCGGCTGCCGGGATTGCCCAGCCCGACGATTAGCCGCATCTCCGGTCGTGCCGCTCGAGGCTACGCGGCCGGCGTCGCCGGCGCCGTTTCCTCGGTCGGCGCAACCGCGGCGGTCGCCGCCGCCTGGGCGGCCTCCTCGCGCACCGCCGAGGAAGCGGCGATGCTGGCGATCGTGAAATCGCGCTCATGCACGACCGGGCGCGCGCCCTGCGGCATCTCGACCGCGCCGATATGGATGCTGTCGCCGATCTCCAGCCCATCGAGGCTGACGACCAGCCGGTCCGGGAGGTTGTCGACCGAGCAGTGCATCTCGACCCCGTGCCGGACGATGTTGAGAATGCCGCCGCGCCGCAGCCCGGGCGAGCGCTCATGGTTGATGAACACGACCGGCACGGTGACGGTGACCTGCGCGCCAGCGCCGACCCGCATGAAATCGACATGCAGCGGCGCGTCGCTGACCGGGTGGTATTGCACGTCGCGCGGCAGGGTGCGATGCGTCGTGCCATCGACGGTGACGTCGACCAATGTCGCAAAAAACGCCGGCCGCGCCAGCGCCCGTGCCAATTCGCGCGGTTCGAGGCTGATCAGCGCCGGGTCCTTGTTGTCGCCGTAAACGATCGCCGGCACGCGCCCCATGCGCCGCGTCGCGCGCGCGGCGCCCTTGCCGGCACGCGGCCTTGGCTCGGCGCTGAGGCTGATGATGTCGGGCATTGACTTGTCTCTCCTCCAAAACGGCGAAATCAGGGGCAGGGCGGAAAAGCGCAGCGCATTCCGCCGATCCGCGCGCTTCGGCGAATTGCATCTGCCCTACGGCATCGCAAGCCGGCGCCGGTCAATCAAACAGGCTCGATACCGAGCGCTCCTCGCTGATGCGCCGCATCGCCTCGGCCATCAATGGCGCAATCGTCAGCTGGCGGATGTTATGCGCCACGCGGATCGCCTCGGTCGCGACGATGCTGTCCGTCAGCACCAGTTCGTTGATTGCCGAGGCGGCGACGCGGGCCACCGCGCCGCCCGATAGGACGCCGTGCGTGACATAGGCATAGACGCCCTCGGCGCCGCTGTCCATCAGCGCCTCGGCGGCATTGCACAGCGTGCCGGCGCTGTCGACGATGTCATCGACCAGCAGGCAGCGTCGGCCCTCGACATCGCCGATGATGTTCATGACCTCAGACACGCCGGCCCGTTCGCGCCGCTTGTCGATAATCGCGAGGTCGGCGTCGAGCCGCCGGGCGATCGAGCGGGCTCGATAGACTCCGCCGACATCGGGCGACACCAGGATCAAGTCGGCGCCCTTGTGATGCTCGCGGATGTCCTTGACCAAAACCGGTTCGGCAGAGAGGTTGTCGGTCGGGATGTCGAAAAAGCCCTGGATCTGGCCGGCGTGCAGATCGAGGGTCAGCACCCGGTCGGCCCCCGCCGTGGTGATCAGATTGGCAACCAGCTTGGCCGAGATCGGCGTGCGCGGCCCGGATTTGCGGTCCTGGCGGGCGTAGCCGTAATAGGGCAAGACCGCCGTCGCCCGCCGCGCCGAAGCACGTTTCAGCGCGTCCAGTGCGACCAGCAGCTCCATCAGATGGTCGTTGGCCGGGTAGGAAGTCGATTGCACCACGAAAACGTCTTCGCCGCGGACGTTCTCCTGGATTTCGACGAAGATCTCCATATCGGAGAATCGGCGTACCCCGGCGTTCATCAGCGGCAGTCCGAGATAGGCCGACATGGCGTCGGCGAGCGGCCGATTGCTGTTGCAGGTCAGAATCTTCATGGCCGGCTGCTTTGCGGTGCCGACGGGCCGGGCCCCGCGGCTTCACGCGCGGGCGGGTTGTAACAAACCGCTGCGGCCGAAGCAATCGCCGGCCGGGCGAGATGCAGGGCGATCCCTTTAAGTGCCTGCCCCCTCGATGGGGCGACGTTACGCGCTCGCGCCGCTGCGGTGTGGCCTGCTAAAAGCGGATGCCGCCGAGAGGAGCGTCCCAGATGCACATCCCCGCCCCGTTTGCCCGCTTTCGCGGCACAGTGCAGCCCGAGTGGATCGACTATAACGGGCACATGAACCTCGCCTATTACACGGTGCTGTTCGACGGCTCCACCGATCTCTTGTTCGATGAATTGGGGCTGGGGCTGGATTATCGGCGCGACCGGCAGCTGGGAACCTTTGTCGCCGAGACTCACAACCTCTACGAGCGCGAACTCCTGGTCGGCGCCGAGGTCAGTGTGGCGACGCAGATCCTTGGGGCCGACGACAAGCGGCTGCACCTGGGGCACGAGATGTTCGCAGTCGACGGCGGCGGGCGGGCCGCGACGCAGGAACTGATGTTCCTGCACGTCGATCTGGCGCGCCGCCGGGTCTGCCCATTCCCGGACGAGCTGCGCCGCCGGGTCGCGGCCTGGGCGTCGGCGCACGCCGCTCTGGCACGGCCCCAGTGGGCCGGCCGCCGCGTCGCGATGGGCGGCGGGGAGCAGCGTCGCTAGGGTTGCGGTGCCGGCGCCAGATAGAGACCAAGAAGCAACAGGCCGGTCCCAGCCCCCATCAGCGCAAACGCGGTGCGATCGCGGATGCCGCCCTGGCGCCGCAGCGTAAGGCTGACGCCCATCGTAACGAAGCCGGCCAGCACCAGGATGTTCAGCCCGAAGAAGATATCTCTGGTCAGCATCGACGGCTACTTGTCTTCCATGATCCACACGCCGTTCCAATTGTCGGCCGGCGGGTGGTCGCTGTAATAGCGGCAGCGATCGATGAACATTTCCGACGGCCGATCGCTCGGCACGGCCTCCAGCGCCGCTGCGAAGTGCCCGATCGCCTTCGCCCAGTCACGCCGCTGGTAGGCGCCAAGGCCAGCTTCGTAAGCGGCAATCAGCGCCGGCAACCGTGGGTAGCGTTCGGGGTCGTAGTGTCCGAGCGATTCGTACGCGAGGGTCGGCTGCACCTTGCCTTTGACCTGGACCAGGTCGAGCTGCCGCAGCGGCGCGTCCGAGCGGAGCGTTTCGACGGTCGAGGCGGCAACCAGGACGTTGGTGCCGTAATGCTTGTTGGCGCTTTCGAGGCGGGCGGCTAGGTTCACATTGTCGCCGATTACGGTGTATTCGAGCCGCCGGCGCGAGCCGAGCGAGCCTGCCAGCACCTCGCCGGTCGCCACCCCGATGCCGATCTCGATCGCCTCCAGGCCGGCCTCCCGCCGCGTGCGGTTGAACGCGGCGAGTTCGCGCATCATTTCGGTCGCCACCGCCAGCGCATTGTCGGCATCGGCGGCATCGCTGACCGCGGTGCCGAACACCGCCATGATCGCGTCGCCGATATACTTGTCGAGCATACCGCCGTGCTGGAACACGACCTCGACCATGCTGGTGAAATAGGCGTTGAGCATCGCCACCGTGTCGCGCGGCGTCATCGCCTCGGCCAGCGTCGTGAAGCGGCGGATATCGGAAAACAAGACGGTCGCGACGTGCGAGTTGCCTTCGAGAAAATCGTGCCCGCTGGCGAGCAGCTTGTCGACGACCTCCTTCGCGACGTAGCGCGCCATCGTATTGCGCACCCGCTTTTCGCGGGTGATGTCCTCGAGCACCAGCATGCAGCCGATCGTCTTGCCCTCGCCCTCTGAGAGCGGCGCCGCCGTCAGGTTGACCGCGGCGGCAGCACCGTCCGGCCGCTCGAAATCCGTGTCGGCGTGGTAATCGGTGGTGCCCATCTTCGCGACGTAATCGAGGCTGCGCGTGACCCACGGATTGCGGTTGCCGAATACCTGCGCTGCCGGCCGGTTCAGCACGTCGTCGGCCGACATGCCGAGGATGCGCTCGGCTGCCTCGTTGATCTTGATGATGGTGAGGCGCTGATCGAGGGTGACGACGCCATTCGACAGCGATTTCAGGATGCTCTCGTTATAGTTCTTCAGCGCCAGCACGTCCGAGAATAGCTGCGCGTTCTGGATCGCGATCGCGATTTGGGCGCAGAACGCCCTGGCGCGGCGGATGTCGAGCGGCGTGAAGGCGCCGCCGCGCTTATTGAGGACCTGCACGACGCCGAGCCGTTCGCCGGCCTTGTCGTTGATCGGCACCGCCAGGATGTTGCGCGTGTGGAACCCGGAGGCGCGGTCGACCTCGCGGTTGAAGCGGGTATCGGCGTAGGCATCCGGCACCACCAGCACCGCGCCGCCGGTGAAGGCAGCGCCGGCGATGCCGGCCCGCGACGGGATGCGGATCTCGCTCTGGCCGGCACCCTCGGCGACCTGAGACCACAATTCGTCCTTGCCGGGATCGAACAGAAAGAGCGTCGAACGCTCGGCATTCAACAGCTGCGTCGCCGCCGCCATGATGCGACTGAACAGCACCTCGAGCCGCAATTCGGTCGAGATCGCCTCGGCGATCGTCAGGAGCTCGATTTCTTCGCGCTGCGCCTGCTCAAGCCGCTCGACGAGCAGGGCCTGTTCGAGCGCGCTGGCGGCGTGCCGGTTGATTGCCTCGGCGAGGGCGAGATCGGCCGCGCCGAAGCTGCCGTCACGCTTGTTCAGAACCTGCGTGACGCCGATCGCCTCGTCCTCGCGGTTGCGCAGCGGCACGCACAGCACGTCGCGCGTATGATAGCCGGAGCGCCGATCGATCTCCGGGTTGAAGCGGTAGTCCTGGTAGGCATCGGGCACGATCTCGGGCTTGCCCGAGCCGAACACCGCCCCGGCGATGCCGGCCGATGCGGGGATGCGGATCTCGGCGATGCCCTCGCCGCTCAGGACCCGCGAGAACAATTCGCCGCTGTCGCGGTCATAGAGGAACAGGGTCGCCCGCTCGGCGGCGAGCGCCTCGGTAATCAGATCGATCAGACGCGGCAGCTGGTGATCGAGCGAGAGGTGCTGCGTCACCGTATCGGCGACTTCCGCAAGCAGACGCAGCCGCCGCAACTCTTCACTCACCTCGGCGGGCGAGGCGGCGGCCGGCGGCGGCTCTGCCGCCGCGCCGCGGCGCGTGGAAATCGTCGGCGGGGGTGCCGACGGCCGGACCTGCATCGCCAATGTACCTCTGATGCCCGGTAACTCGACGCCGCGTTGCGCGTCGGTTCTTCGAGTAACGCATGACACTTTGTCACAGCACCGGAGGTGGGACAAGCCGCGCGCGCAGCGTTCTTTTCGAGACTGCGCGCTTGCATTTTAATGCTGCGGATGGATCGGCGGCTTTTTCTCGCCCTAGTCGGCGCAGTGCTGGCGGTGCCCGGCGCGGCGCAGGCCGCCCCGGCGGCGGCGCCGCTGCGGCGTTCGCTGCGGCTCGTCAACCCGCATACCGGCGAAAGCTTTGCCGGCCCCTACCGCGACGATCGTGGGCCGATCGCGTCGGCCATGGACGAGCTGTCGGTCTTTCTGCGCGATTTCCATTCCGGGCAGAAGATCGCGATGGATGTCGCGGCGCTCGACTTTCTCGCCGCGGTCATGGATGCGGTCGGCGCCACCCGCGCCACGATCCTGTCGGCCTATCGCACGCGGGAGACCAACCGCATGCTGGCGCGCACGACCTTTGGGGTCGCCGACAACAGCCAGCACATCTACGGCCGCGCCCTCGATTTCCGCCTCGATGCGCCGCTCGAACCAGCGATGCAGGCGGCACGCGCGATGAAGCGCGGCGGGGTCGGGTGGTACCCGCATTCCGGCTTCATCCATATCGACAGCGGCCCGGTGCGCAACTGGACGCTCGACGGCGGCGGCTATGACGGGCTGCTGTCGCGCTTGCGTGACCTGATCGCCAAGAGCGGGCTGCCGGGCAATCTGGTCGGCATCCGCGCCCGCCACCCGCTCGGCGTCCAGCAGCGCCTGGCACTGCATCGGATGATCGCCAAGGCCGAATTCCTCGCCCGCCGGCATTGACCAGGGCGCCATCCAGCTTGAACTGCATTTCTAGAATTTGTATCTAGAAATGGCATTTAGGGACGGAGTGCATGGCGCTCAGCATCAAAACCGAAGAGGCGGATTCACTCGCTCGGGCATTATCGAACCTCACTGGTGAGTCTTTGACCCGCGCCGTAACGGTTGCGTTGCGCGAACGGTTGGAACGCGAGCGCGCCCGGCGGAGCTGCGACGAGCACCTGGTGGCGCGCCTGGCCGAATTGGCGCAGCGCATGCGCGCGTACTACGACACGCGACCGGTCACCCGCGAGGAATGGGATGGCGCGTCAGGCGACGACGAGGGATGATTGTCGTCGATTCCTCGGCAGTCGTCGCAATCCTCTTCAGAGAGCCGTCCGCCGATGCGCTGACCGCCTGTCTGGTGGCCGATCCCGATCGCATTATGTCGACAGCCTCGTACCTGGAGACGGGGATTGTTTTGGCACGGCGCCGTACTTCGGAACGATTAAAAGCAATCGACGATCTAAATGCCTTTCTGAACGCAACAGGCATCACGCTCGTCGCGGTGGACGCCGCTCAGGCGCGACTCGCATTGCACGCCCGCATTGTCTACGGGCGTGGCATGGGTACAGGCGGTTCGTTGAACTTTGGCGATGCCTTTTCATATGCGCCGGCGAAATCGTTCAACGCGCCGATGTTATTCGTCGGCAACGACCTCAGTACCACAGACGTGCAGTCCGCGCTCTGACCAGCGTCACCCCGTCTTAAGCCGCCGCGCCGCGTCCACCGCAAAATAGGAGAGAACGCCGTCGGCGCCGGCGCGCTTGAAGCAGAGGAGCGATTCGAGCATGGCGCGGTCGCCGTCAAGCCAGCCTTTTTCAGCGGCGGCCTTGATCATCGCGTATTCGCCCGAAACCTGGTAGGCGAAGGTCGGCAGGCGGAAGGCGTCCTTGACCCGCCGTACGACATCGAGATAGGGCAGACCGGGCTTGACCATGACCATGTCGGCGCCTTCCTGGATGTCGAGCGCGACCTCGCGCAACGCTTCGTCGCCGTTCGCCGGGTCCATCTGGTAGGTGCGCTTGTCGGCGCTGCCGAGCGAGGAGGCGGAGCCGATCGCGTCGCGGAACGGCGCGAAGAAGCATGAAGCGTATTTGGCGGCGTAGGACATGATGCGGACGCACTCGAAGCCGGCCTCGTCGAGCGCGCGCCGTACTGCGCCGACCCGGCCGTCCATCATGTCCGAGGGCGCGATGATGTCGCAGCCGGCTTCGGCCTGCACGACGGCCTGGCGCTGCAGGATCGCCACGGTCTCGTCGTTGGCGACGTAGCCGTCGCGGATCACGCCGTCGTGGCCGTGCGAGGTGAACGGGTCGAGCGCCACGTCGCACAGCACGCCGAGATCGGGCACCGCCTGTTTCAGCGCGGCGACGGCGCGGCACACGAGGTTGCCGGGGTTGACCGCCTCGCGTCCGTCGGGGTCCTTCAGGGCCGGATCGACCGCCGGGAAAACGGCGATCGTCGGGATCCCGAGTTCCCCGGCCTCGCCCGCCGCATCGACCAGCGCCGTAATCGACAGGCGGAACGCGTCGGGCATCGACGGCACCGGCGCGCGCCCGTCCTCGTCGTGGACGAAGACCGGCCAGATCAGATCGGACGGCGTCAACACGCTCTCGGCGACGAGCTTGCGCGACCAGGAATCGCGGCGGTTGCGGCGCAGCCGCGTCGTGGGATAAGGGGCGAGCGGCGGGAGATACGACTGGCTCACGGGACCGGTCCCCGCAGATGCGACGAACTGGCCGAAAAATAAGGGCATCGGTCAGTCGATACAACGTGCCGATCGTCGCCCCGGAGCGCCGCGACTACCCGGAGAACAGCGTGCCGTCATTCACGACATCGCGGGAATGGCGTATCGTGAGAGCGTCATCGGGGAGGATGTGATGCTGGTGTTCCGCCAATTGTTCGACCCGCAATCCTCGACCTACACTTATCTGTTGGGCGACCGGGCGAGCGGCGCCGCGTTGTTGATCGACCCGGTCTTCGAGCAGGTGCGGCGCGACGCGGCGCTGATCGCCGAACTCGGCCTGACCCTAGCCGCGACGCTCGAAACCCACGTCCACGCCGACCACGTCACTGGCGCCTGGCTGTTGAAGCAGCGCACCGGCAGCAAGATCATGCTGGCGAAGGCGAGCGGCGCGGAGGGGGCGGACCGCTATCTCGGCCAGGACGACATCGTCGCCTTCGGCAGCCGGCGGCTGCTGGTGCGCCCGACGCCGGGGCACACCGGCGGCTGCCTGACCTATGTGCTCGACGACCGCAGCATGGCCTTTACCGGCGACTGCCTGATGATCCGCGGCGCCGGCCGCACCGATTTCCAGGAAGGCGATACCGCGGCGATGTACCGCTCGATCCACGAGCAGATTTTCACCTTGCCCGACGAGTGCCTCTTATATCCGGCGCACGATTATCGCGGGCTGACCGTGACCAGCGTCGCCGAGGAGCGCCGTTTCAACCCGCGCATCGGCGGCGAGATCGGCCTCGGCGATTTCACCGGCTACATGAAGAACCTGCGCCTCGCGCATCCGAAGATGCTCGATATCGCGGTGCCGGCCAACCTGCGCTGCGGCCGCCCGGAAAGCGGCGGAGCGTCCGATCCGCTGGCAGACCCCGACTGGGCGCCGCTGCGCTACAGCTTTGCCGGGGTGTGGGAGATCGAGCCGCTCGGCCTCGAAGAGCATCAGGGCGGGGTTCAGGTGCTCGATGTGCGCGAGCCGGACGAATTCACCGGGCCTTTGGGCCACATCAAGGACGCGGTGCTGATCCCATTGGGTGAACTGGCCGACCGCGCCGGCGAACTCGAACGCGACCGGCCGATTGTCGCGGTGTGCCGCGCCGGCGGCCGCTCGGCGCAGGCGACGCTGATCCTGCAGCAGGCCGGCTTCAAGCAGGTCGCCAATCTGACCGGCGGCATGCTGCGCTGGCGCGCCGAGGGCCATCCGGTCAAAGGCGGCAGCGGGTAGGCCTGACCCCTACTCCGCGGCCGCCGCCGGCGGGACCATCTCGGCGGGAATGAGAGTCAGATCGCGATCGGGGCGCACTTGCCGCGCGTCGGTCTCGATCGCGGCGAGTTCGGGCAGGGCTTCGAGCGTTCGGCCGATCGCCAGCTCGTTGAACCGGCGCGCCTGCGGCATGACCGAATTCTCGATGCTGCCGACAAAGCCGTTGTAGTGCTCGACGACGCGCCCGAGGCTGGCGCCGAGCTGCACGATATGGCCGCCCATGGCGGCCAGCCGCTTGTACAATTCGCGCCCGAGCTCGGCGACCTGCCGCGCCTCGACGGCCAGCCTCTGCTGGTCCCAGCCGTTCGCGATGGTCTTCGCCAGAGCGATCATCGTCGTCGGAGTGACGACAAGCACCCGTGCCGCGATCGCGTCCTCGAACAGTTCGCGGTCGCGCTCGATTGCGGCCGAGTAGAAATTCTCGCCAGGTATGAACATGACGACATAGTCGGGGGTGAGCGGCAGCAGCGCCTCCCAGTATTTCTTGTCGCTGAGCTGCTTCATGTGCGTGCGCAATTGCCGCGCGTGACGCCGCAGATGTTCCTCGCGCAGCGCGTCGTCGTTCGCCTCGACGGCGTCGAGATAGGCGACAAGCGGCGTCTTCGCATCGACGACGATGCGCCGGTCCGGCGGCACCCGGATCACCACATCCGGCCGCAGCCTGCCGTCGCGGCCTTCGATCGTCTGCTGCGGCACAAAATCGACATGGGACGAGAGGCCGGCCAATTCGATGACATTTTGCAATTGCAATTCGCCCCAGCGGCCGCGGGTCTGCGGCGCCGCGCGCAATGCCGTCGCCAGCTGCCGGGTTTCGCGGCTGACATCGATCAGCTGCGTCCGCAACCCGCCATAGGCCGCCTCGCGCGCCTTTTCGATCTCGGAAAGGCCCTTGCGGTATTCTTCCAGCGTCGCGCTGATCGGCGCGAGCATACCTTCAATGGCCTTTTCCTTTTCGCCGAGCAGCGTCGCCGCGGCCTGCCGATGCTTATCGAACACCTCGCCGGCCAGAGACAGGAAGGCCTGGTTACTGGTTTGCAGTGCCTCGGCGGCAAGCGCCTTCAGCGTCGTCTCAACGTCGCCGCGCAGCGCCGCTAGCGCGGCCAGCTCCTTCTCGTGCGCCCGGTCCTCCGCGGCTTGCCCGGCGGCAAGAGCGGCGCGCGCCATCTTTTCGTCCTGCAAGTCGCGGGCGAGCGAATCGGTCGCCGCCGTCCTGCTCGCGAGCTCGTCTCGCAACCGCGCCAGGTCGCGCCCGCGCACCAGCCAGGCGAGCGCAAATCCGGCGAAAATGCCGATCAGCAGAACCAACGACACGGCATAGGCGCTCATGCGGACCTCGCGCTACGGTTGCCCGGCAACCAAGCATACGCGGATCGCCGTGGGCTGTCAGATCACGCGAACTGGAAAGTTGGCGGCGGTGAGGCTCGCAGGAGCAACGCCGCCGAGGAGGATCGACTGGCTCGGGTTGAGGGTCAGCAGCGCGCCGTCCGGGCTGGCCGACAGGTCGCGCTGGACGGTGGCGAAATCAGGCGCCAGCGCACTCGACAATTGGACCGCGTCGAGCGTCGGGTCGAAGCTCGCGATGCTGTCGTGACCGAAGGCGATATCCTGGAAGACGAAGAGGGTCGGGGTCGCGGGCAGCGCGGTGAAGCTTGCATCACCGAGGCCAGCGGTGACGACCGCCATACCGCTGGTGACGCCCGGCGCGACGTTAAGACTCTGCTGCGAGGTCCCGAACTGCGTCAGTTGGCCCTCAAGATTGGCAAGCTGGGCCGCCGATGGAGCGCTCCCGGTCACCCGCAGGACGAGCGCCGTCAGGTCGTTCCGCGCCTCGGGCGACGTGGCGACGTCGCTGCGCACCTCGGCGAGCCTGATGCCCTGCGCCAGCGCACCCATATAGGTCACCAGCCCGCTGCCGTCCGCATCGCGTGCCAACACCTCCTGATAGATTTTGTTGATATCGTTTGTGGCTTCCGGCGACTGCGCCAGGATCAACTGGATTCCGCCGAGGCTAGCGCCGCCCTCGAGCGCGGCGGTGAAGGTGGCGCTTCCGCTCGGATCGATCGACCGGTTGAGGATTTGGCCGTAGAGCCGGTCGAGGTCGGCCTGCGCCTCGGGCGACTGCGCCAGTATCGTGCGCGCCGCCGCGACCGTCAGGCCGCCCGCGAGCGCAGCGCTGAAAGTCGCCAGCCCGCTCGCGTCGGGGTCGCGCCCCAAGACCTCCTCGTAGAGGTCGATGACCTCGGCGGTGATCACGTCGGCCGTGCTCGGCGGCGGCGGGAAGTTGACAGGCGCGATCGCCGCCGGGATCTGCGGTTCGACCAGGTCGCTGAACGGGAAATTGGTGCCGCCGAGGGTGAACGTGCCGCTCTCCGACCCGAGCCCGGCCGCGCCGCCGGCCGTCGTCGGGATCAATGACAAGCCGCCCGCCGTGAAGCGCTCGACCGTCACCGTGCCGTTCGGCCGGCCGGTCGTGCCCTCGGCGAAGATCGTGTAGCTGCCGACGAGGTTGCCGGCGCTGTCGGTCACCGCGCGCGAGCCGACCGTGGTGCCGAAGCTGCCGTCATCGGCGACGCTGCCGGTGTAGAACGCGGCGCCGTCGGCATAGGTGTAGACAAAGCCGTAGAGCGCGACGGTCGGGAAATTGGCTTCGCTGGTGCTGCTGAACGGGTGGCTCAAGCCGTCGCTGCCGAGGACCGCGTCCGCCTCGCTGCCGAGGCCGGCCGTACCGTCCGCCTGGCCCGCCGCGGTCAACACCGGCACCGGCGACGCCTCGCCCGGGCCGCTGTGCGAATAGGCCGCAACCCTGACCGTCCCCGGCGCATCCGGCGACGCAAATCCCTCCTCGGCGTAGATCAGGTACTGCCCGGCCGAGGTCGCAATCGTCTCGCCGGTGCGGTAGCCGAAGCTGCCGTCATCCGCCACCGCGCCGTAGTAGTAGTCCTTCCCATCCGCATAGGTGAACACAAAGTCGAACGGATGCGCGACCGTGCTGAGGGTAATGGCGGTGCCGCCGAACCCGTCCGGCGCCGCAACGAAGGTCGGGCTTGCCGACGTGGTTGCGACGGTCAACTGGGCGACAACCGTCGCGCCGTTGCGCAGCGTCAGCACGCCGCCACTGTAGCTGACCGTATTTCCGAGGATGTTGGGCAGGTCGATCGTGTCGCCTGCGGCAAAGCCGGTGATCGCGTTCGACGGCAGCGACGTGCCGTCGATTTCGAGCGTGCCGAACGTGCCGGTGAACGCGATGCCGCCGCTGCCGCCGGAGCCGCCGGCCAGCGTCAGCTTCGCGCTGTTGCCGATATCGACAGTCCCGTCGTCCAGGAACGCGCCGGCGACCGTCAATCTGCCGGCATCGGTCAGCGTCGCGCCGGCGGCGAGGGTCGCGCCGCCCGTCAGCTGCCACGTCGCGCCGGCATCGACCGCGATCCGGTCGAACCCGGTGACGCTCGATCCGACGCCGCCGAGCGAACCGGTGGCGCCGCTGCCCGCCGCCAGCTCCAGCACGTCGCTGCCGCCACCGCCGCCATTGATGCCGCCGACAAACACCGCGCCGGGATCGGCGACCAGCAGGTTGCCGGCGCCGGCGAAGCGCACCGCGTACGCACCGCCGTCGATCGTGCCCGAATTGATTACGGTGCCGCCGGCATTCAGATCGACCCCGTCCTGGCCCGCGCCCGAGGCGCTGATCAGGCCGGCATTGACGATCGTGCCGGCGCCTCCGGCAACGGAAACCGCGGTGGCGCTCTCGGCAATGATACCGGTGGAACGGTTGATGACGACGCCGCCCGCCCTGAGGTATATCCCGCTGATGCTCCCGTAATTGTTGACGTTGCCGCTGCCGTTGGCGATTGCGATGCCGGCGATCCCGGCCGCGCCTTGCAGCAATCCTCCCTGGTAGTTCGTGACGCTCCCGCCCGATTTGAGATAGACCGCGACATAGGTCCCGGACAGGCTCGCGATCGTCGCGAAATTGGTGACGGTTCCAGCCCCGCCATAGACAAACACGCCGCGCCGGCCGGTGCCCTCGATCAGCGCCGTCGTTACTCCGGCCGCGCCATTGATGACGCTGCCGCCGGCGAACAGGAAAACGCCGTCGGTGAAGGTGCCGGTCCCGGCGATCGTGCCGAGGTTGCTGACCGCGCCGGCGCCGCTGGTGACGCGAACGGCGTCATAGGCCCCCTCGATCAGCCCGCCGGCCTGGTTCGTCACACTCCCGCCGGCGGTCAGATCGACCCCCGATCCGTTCGCGCCGGTGGCGGCGATCGTGCCGTTGTTGATTACCGTGCCCGCAGCATGGCTGGCGATGACCCCGGCGTAGCGGCCCTCGATCACGCCGCTCGCCGCGTTGTTCACGGCGTTGCCGGCGTAGAGATAGACGCCGTAATTGGCGGTGCCGACGATCGTGCCGTAATTGCTGGCCGCCGCGCCGGGCAGTTTCAGCACGACCCCGTCGCCGCCGCCGGCGATCTGGCCGTAATTCGCCACCGTGCCTGCCAAGCCGACGGCGCCGGAGACCACGACCGCGTCGCCCAGCGCCTGCACGATGCCGCCGCTGTCGTTAACGAACGTGCCGCCCTGGACGAGGTTGACGCCGATCGAGTTGCTGTCGGCCAGTGCGCTGACCGTGCCGGAATTGGTGACCAACCCGCCAGAGCCGAGATAGATGCCGGTGCCCGACGCGCCGGTCGCCGCCACCGCGCCGCTGTTTGTGACCGTGCTGCCGACCGCCGGCGCCGCGCTGCCGCTGATCGCGACGTTCGCGCCCTCGAAGAAATTGTCGTTCGAGGTCAGCACCACGCTGAGCGTGTTGACGCCGGGCAGGAAAAAGCCGCTCGACCCGGAGACCGAGAAGGCGTGCGAGGTGTTCCAGTTGGACCCTGGCGCCGTCAGGCTGGCGATGATATTGCCGTTGAGTTCGAGCAGCGCCTGATCGTCGACCGCCCAGGTGCCGCTGAGGCTTGCTGTCGCCGGGTCGAGGCCGCTCAGGTCGAACGTCGTCGAGAAACTGAGCGGGTTGCCGCCGCTTTGCGCGTTGGCGGTGTTGTCGACCAGCCATGCGCTGGCGGCGGTGTCCGGCACCCATGCCCCGTCGCCGTTCCGCCCGTCGTAGAAATCGACCCCGAAATTGTTCGCCACCAGCGCGTTGCTGGTCACGCCGGCGGCGTTGGTGAAGACCCAGTGCGGGTCGGCGTAGCCGTCGGTCGTCGAGCCGTTGCCGGTGCTGAAGATGTTGAGGGTCTGCGCCGGCGCCTGAATGGCGATTCCGGCCGCGACGCCGGTGACGACCCCCAGATTGTCAACCGCGCCGCCGAGGTTGAGCGCGACCCCGTCGGCGCCGGCGCCGGTGCCGGCGATCCTCCCGGAATTGGCGACCGAGCCGGCGCCGCCGCCGACATAGACGCCATCCTGATAGCCGGAGATCAGCCCTCCGGCGACGTTTGACACATCGCCGCCGGCCTTCAGCTCGACGCCGCCGCCGCTCGCGCCGGCGATCGTGCCGGCGTTCGCAACGGTGCCCGGCTGGCGCTGGATGCACACCCCGTCGGCGCCGCCGGCGACCCGCGCCCCCGCGGCGTTGGTCAGGCTGCCGCCATAATAGAGGAACAGCCCGTCGCCGTTCCCATAGGTCGCGGCGATCCGGCCGTAATTGGTGACGCTGGCGGCGCCGGCCTCGGCCCAGACGCCGTATCTGCCGCCGGTGATCGTCGCCGATGGTGCATTGGCGACGGTCCCGCCGTTCTGCAGTTTGACCCCGGCGAAGACGCCGGAAATCGCCGCCGCATTTTCGATCGTGCCGCCGTCGCGCAGATAAACGCCGATGTGGCCGGCGCCGGTGCTGAGGATCGAACCGTCGTTGACGACCGTACCGGCGGCGACATGCACGCTGACCCCGTTGCGGAAGGCGGTGATCAGCCCGCCCGCGCGGTTGGTCAGGATGCCGCCCTGGCCGAAATAGACGCCGGCGCCGCTGGTGCCGCTGGCGGTGCTGACGATCGTGCCGGCATTGTCTACCGTGCCGAAGCTGACCGTCGCGCCGACCGTGTCGTTGAAGGCAATCGCGGTCAGCGGACTCTCGATCAGCGCGCCAGCGGCGTTGGTGACGATGCCGCCGGCCCGGCTGTAGATTGCCGCATGCGTGGCGAAATTCTCGATCACGCCGAAATTGCTGACCGTGCCGGCGACCGTTCCAGCAATGTTGACGGCATTCGAACCGGCGCTGTCGATCGTGCCGTGATTGATGATCGTGCCGCCGGAGACCAACTGCGCGGCGGCCCTGACGAT
>DATEKP010000248.1:0-7344 GCA_035277405.1 Allostellaceae bacterium
TCGCACGAGATCGGGTTGCGCTTCTGCGGCATCGTCGAGGACGAGCCGCGGCCGGCGACGAACGGCTCGGCCGCCTCGGCGAATTCGGTCGCCGACATCAGCATCACGTCATAGGCGATCTTGCCGAGCGTGCCGCCGAGCAAGGCCAGGAACTGCACGGTTTCGACGATCCCGTCGCGCGCGACATGCCAGGTGATCGGCGGCTCGGCGAGGCCCAATTCGCGCGCCAATTCGGTGCGCGAGGCGAGTGCGCCTTCGCCCTCCCCGAGTGACGCCAGCGTGCCGGCGGCGCCGCCGAACTGCACGACGAGGACGCGCGGCTTCAGCTCGTCGAGGCGGGCGGCGTGGCGCTCGCAGGCGGCGAGCCATACCGCCGCCTTGTAGCCGAACGTGATCGGCAGGGCGTGCTGCAAATGCGTGCGCCCGGCCATCGGCGCGTCGCGCCAGCGCCGCGCCAGATCGGCGAGATGATGGCGCAGCTTTGCCAGATCGTCGGCGATCAGGGCGAGGCCCTCGCGCATCTGCAGCACGACGGCGGTATCCATGATGTCCTGCGTCGTCGTGCCCCAATGCAGCCAGCGCCCGCCCTCGCCGGCGCGCTCGGCGAGCTGGCGCACCAGCGGCAGGATCGGATAGCCGACCGTCTCGGTCTCGCGTTTCAGCCGGGCGAGGTCGAGCGCGCCGGGATCGGCCGCAACTGCGGCGGCGGCCGTCGAGATTGCCGCGGCGGCCTCCTCCGGCACGATGCCGATTCGGGCCTGGGCGCGCGCCAGCGCCGCCTCGACCTCGGCGCAGCGCGCCAAAAGCGAGAGTTCGCCCATCGCGCGGCGCATCGCGGCGGTGCCGAACATGTCGCCGAACAGCGTCGATGAAAGCATGCCGAGGGTCATGATCCGGAACCCAAGCAGTTTCGGCTCGGCCCGCTTTGCCCCTCACCCCGGCCCTCTCCCCGCAAGCGGGGAGAGGGAGAGCTGCGGCTGCCGCACATCAACCGCGTTCCCTCTCCCCGTTTAGGGGGAGAGGGCGGGGCGAGGGGCCTCTACGACGAAAGGGGTCCATTGCCCTTCGGTGAGGCGTTCGAGGGCCGTAAAGCGGGCCTTGTAGGCCATTTTCGCGCTGTCGGCGATCCAGTAGCCGAGATAGACGTAGCCGAGGCCGGTGCGCCGACATTCCTCGACCAGCCACAGGATGGACCAGGTGCCGAGGCTGCGGCGCCCCTGCGCCGGATCGAAAAAGCTGTAGACGGCCGAAATGCCGTCGTCGAGCCGGTCGACCAGCGACACCGCGACCAGCGCGCCGGCCGGGTCGCGCAACTCGACGAGGGCGGTACGCACCGCACTCTCCTCGATCATCGCGCGATAATCGCCGAAGCTCATCGCCGCCATGTCGCTGTCGCGATGGCGCGAACGCTGATAGGCGAGGAACAGCGCGAACTGCTCGAGCGTGGCGCGCGGCGCGACGAGACCGCCCGCGAGATCGCGGTTGGCGTTGCGCACCCGCCGGGTCGAGCGGGTATCGGCAAATTCCGCGACGGCGATGCGCACCGGCACGCAGGCGGCGCAGGCGCGGCAGGCCGGGCGATAGGCGAAGCGGTGGCTGCGGCGGAAGCCGGCGCGCGACAGCTCGTCGTAAAAAACCGGCGCGGCGCGGCCCGCCAGTTCGACGATCAGCTTGCGTTCGGCGCGTCCCGGCAGGTAGGGGCAGGGCACGGCGGCGGTTGCGAAGAATTGATGCAAGGCTCCGGCGAGCGGGTCGGGCCGGCGTGGGCCCGCGGCCGGCTCACGCGGGCGGCTCGGTTCCGTCCTCGACCGCGTGCCGTCCGGGCCGATATCCATTCGTCTCCTCTGCGCTTGTGCCCGCGGCGGCGGCCGCCTGACGTGATCCAGCATGCCAGAGGCTCCGGCCGCAGACAACCGAACCATTTGCCGCGAGTTCGCATCAATTCGGCAGTAATTCGCCTTTACCGCGGCTCGCCGCGTGGTAGATTCTTTACCGATCGGTAACCAAGCGGTTGCGAGAATCGCAGGCGGCGGGACAGGGGAACACCCCAAGAGGTCGCACATGCTTCACATCAAATCGCCTTTGGCAGGGTTTGTCCGGCGCCTCGCCGACGATCAGCGCGGCATCGCCGCGGTTGTGACGGCGATCGCTCTTGTCGTGCTGATGGGGTTTTGCGGGCTCGCGGTCGACGTCGTGATGTGGGAGGTCAACGAACGCGCGATGCAGGGGGCTGCCGACCAGGCCGCGTTGGCGGCCGCGTCGGCGTTTCGCAGCACGCTGCAAACGACACTCAACCAGACCCCGCTCGGCCAGAGCCAGATCGCCATCAACGCGGCCTACGCGGCCGTCGAGCGTAATGGCTACCCGAGCAGCGAGGTCACCGTCGCCGCCTATAACAACGGCTCAACATGCACCGGTAACGGCTGCCTTAAGGTGACGATCACGCAGCAGCAGCCGCGCTACTTCACTGCGGTCTTCATGAGCACCGGCCCGACCGCCAGCGCCAGCGCTGTCGGCAGCTGCAGCGGCTGCCAAAATGGCGCCTTTAACCTGACAAGCAATGGCGGCGCCGCGTGCGTGATGGCGCTCGACGCCAGCGGCAAGGGCGTCGTCACGACCAGCGGCAATCCGACGATGACGTTGAATGCGTGCGATCTCTACAACAATTCGTCCGATACCAACGCGACGATCGTCAGCGGCGGCGGTGTGATCACAGGCACCCAATCTCGGGCCTTTCTGGCGCAGCCCAACGTGCCGTCCGGCCAGATTCAGGTTCCGGTGACGACAAACGCCGCCCCGGTGCCCGATCCCTATGCCGGCTTGACGCCGCCAACCGTTTCAGCGCCATGCCAGCAATTGCCGACGCCGCCGACCAATGTGCCCTCCGGCACGTATTGCGGCGGCAATCATTTCCAAAACCAGACCGTGACCTTCGCGAATAACGCGGTGATCGTGATCACCGGCGGCCTCGACCTGCACTCCGGCAGCACATCGTTCACCGGGACAGGAGTTACCGTCTACGTCGTCAGCGACGGGTCGAACTCACAGGCATCGACGATCAACGCCACCACAACAATGAATTTCGCCGCGCCGAGCAGCAGCCAATACGCCGGGATCGCGTTATGGTTCAGCGGCGGGTCGCCTGTGTCGTACGCCGGAACCAATGGTTCGGGGTTCAAAGGTGCAATATACGCCCCGGACGCCGACATGAGCTACAGCGGCAGCGCCGGCAGCACGTCGACCTGCACCCGGCTGATCGCTGGCAGCGTCTCGCTGACCGGAGGGTCGAACGCAACATTCAGCAACACCGGCTGTCCGGCAATTGCAGGGCCGGTGCGGACCTCCTCCGGGGTATCGGGGACGACGCCCTATACCGGCTCGCCAGTGCTCGTGCAGTAGGTGGAGACATGCTCAGTATCGGGTTTTTGCGCCGCCTCGCCGCCGCCACCGGCGGCGCCAGCGCGGTAGAATTCGCGGTCATCACCGCGGCGCTGCTGCTGCCGTTGACGATCGGCGTCTACGATTTCGGCACCGCCCTCCATCGTTGGATGGAAGTCGGCAATGCCGCGCGCGCCGGCGCGCAGTTCATCAACGTCAATGGCTACAGCTCGACATACACGACCACCGGCCATACCTGTCCAAACGCCAGCACTAACTCATTCACCTGCGCGGTGCAGCAGGCGACAAATCTCGGCAACGCCGTCACGGCCTCGGTCGGCAGCGCCTATTGCGGCTGCCAGAACGGCTCAACCTATACCGCACAAAACTACTCGCCGCCGTGCAACAGCTGCGGCGCGAGCATCACCAGCAAATGTTGCCCGTCGCCGCAGACGCCGGTCACCATGGCGCAGGTCACCGCGACCTATAATTACGCGCCGCTGTTCAGCTATTTCGGGATCGGACCGAGCAACGGCTTGAACATTACGGCGCAGTCGACCGCCCTGCTCTACTGAGGCTGCCCATGACTTCTCGCGACCGGCGGTCTGCCGGCATATTCGGCGCGCTGCGACGGGTGTCGCATGACAGCGGCGGGGCGGAGGCGATAGAGTTTGCACTGGTGTCGATCCCGCTCGTCATCTTCCTGTTCGGGGTCATCGAGTTCGCCCGGCTCTACTGGACGCAATCCGAGCTGCAATACGCCGCCGAGGCGGCGGCGCGCTGCCTGACGCTCAATTGCTGCGCCAACTCCCCCTCCATTTGCGGCAATACCAGCGGCAATGCCGGCGTACAGAATTACGCGGCGACCCAACTCCTCGGAGTGTCGATCTCAAGCGACAGGCTGTCCAATTTCCAGATCACGACGGCGGCCTGCGGCAACCTGGTCGCGTTCGACTACCAGTTCAACTTCATCGTGACCGGGCTGATGCCGAAGAGCTCGATCACGCTGTCGGCGACCGCCTGCTCGCAGGCCTGACCGCCGGCCGCCGAAAGAGCACTGCAGACCCGCTTTGCGTCCTTCGAGACGCGCCCTGCGGGCGCCCTCAGGATGACGTAAGCCTATGATCCCAATAAGAGAACACGTCATCCTGAGGAGCCCGCGCCAGCGGGCGTCTCGAAGGACGCACAGGCGTTTGTCCGAGGCGATCAGCGGGTTGTACAAAGGTCCCGCGTTCCGCGGGGATGGCGAGCGGGCGATCTCAGCTGAGCGGATACCCCTCCGGCAGCCGCGCGCCGTCACACCGCCTGATAGGGGAAGCGGCGGATTTTCTCGACGTTGCGCCCCTCGATGCGGATCAGCTTGGTCGAGCCTTCGCGGCGCGGCGAGTGCAGGTCGCCCTCGTTGTAGACGTAGGCGGCGCCCGGGGCGAGCGTGTAGTCCCGCACATGGCGCACGCGGCCGATCTCGGTCTCGCTGGCCGGCGACACCAAGGCCCAGTCGGTCATGATCGTCTCGCCCTGCGCCTGGCCGTAGATCGCCCAGGTCGGGCCGTGGTCGTGCGGCGCGCTCTGCTTGGCGCCGTGATAGACGTGGCCGAGGATGCAGAAGCCGAGGTCGGGGTCTTCGTAGAGGATCTTGCGGTCGGGCGCGCCGTCCGGCAGGTGCCTGGCGACGAACTCGGCGTCGGCGCAGGCCTTCTGCACCAGCTTGCAGACTTCCTTGCGGCCCTGGGGGCCGGGGTCCGCCGTCAGGATGCGATGACAATCGGCGGAGAACTGCTCGAGCGTATAACCCATCAGCCCACTCCCTCGTTGCTGACCGGCGCCGGGATGCCGCGCCGCAGAGCCTATGCGTCGCAACCGCCGCAGGCAAGCGCTGCAACAACACCGGCGGCGGCGCGCGATCGGACGGTCGCGATCACGGCTCGCCGGGGCGAGGCGGCGCCGACTCGCCGAGCGCCGTGCGCTGCCGCGCCGCCGCCGCATCGATCTCGGCGTCGTGATCGGCGAAACGCAGTGCGATCGCCTGGAATTCGTCGGTGTGGGCGAGAAACATGTCGAGAATGTCGGGATCGAAATGGCTGCCGCGCCCCTCGCGCATCAGCGCGATCGAGCGTTCCTGCGAAAAGGCCGGCTTGTAGACGCGGCGGCTGATCAGCGCGTCATAGACGTCGGCGACCGCCATCAGCCGCGCCGACAATGGGATGTCGTCGCCGCGGCGCGCTTCGGGATAGCCCGAACCGTCCCATTTCTCCTGGTGCGACAGCGCGATCTCCTTGGCATAGCGCAGGAACGGCACCGAGGTGCCGAGCCGCTGCTCGGCCTGCACGATGCTCTCGAAACCGAGCGTCGTGTGCGTCTTCATGATCTCGAACTCGTCTGGCGTCAGCGGTCCCGGCTTCAGCAGGATGCGGTCGGGGATGCCGACCTTGCCGATGTCGTGCAGCGGCGCCGATTTGAACAGGAGGTCGATCGCCCCCTCGTCGAGTTCGCGGAACCTTGGATGCGCCTGCAGCCGCTCCGCCAGGATGCGGACATAGTGTTGCGTGCGGCGGATATGGTTGCCGGTCTCGTTGTCGCGCGTCTCGGCGAGCGAGGCAACGGCGAGCACGGCGACGTCCTGGATCGCGCGCACCTCGTGCGTGCGGCGCAGCACCTCCTGCTCGAGAAAACGGTTCTGGTTCTTCAGGAAATCGGCGCTGGCCTTGAGCTGCAGGTGGGTCTTGACGCGGGCCCGCACGACCGGCGGGCTGATCGGCTTCGAGATGTAATCGACCGCGCCGAGCGCGAAGCCCTGCTCCTCGTCTTCGCTTTGGCTGCGGCCGGTCAGGAAGATGACCGGTATCCCCGCGGTTGCCGGGTCGCCTTTGAGCCGGCGACAGATCTCGAACCCGTCGATCTGCGGCATCACAATGTCGAGCAGGATCAGATCGGGCCGCGGATCGCCGGCGGCGATCTGCAACGCCCCCGAGCCGTCCCTGGCGGCGCGCACGCGGTACTGATCTGACAGCGCCTGCGCCAGCACCATCAGATTCTCCGGCGCGTCGTCGACGATCAGCACAGTCGGCGGTTGCAGCAGCTCGTCCATGTCGGGCTCCGCAGGCCCGCTACGACGTGGCGGCAGGCTCGCCGACGGCGAGCCTGAGCGCTGCCAGCGCGCCGCCGAAGTCGAAGCTTTCGGTCGCGGCTTCGACCTCGGCGAAACGATCGCCGAGGATCGTTCGCAGGCTCGCCGCATTATTGGCGAGAAAGGCGAGCGCGGCGACATCGCTGTCGGTCAGCAGCTGCGCCAGCCGCCGCGACATCGCACCCGCCTGCGCCGGGTCGGCGGCAGCGGCGGTCGGCGCGGGCGCCGGCGGCAGGTCCCGGCGCAACGCGGCGACCAGCGCGGCGAGGATGGCCGAGAGGGAAGCGAGAGGCTCGGTGATCGCATCCTCGCCGGCATGCGCGCGCAACGCCGCCTCGACGGCCCGCGCCTGCTTGGCCACTGCGTTGGCGCCGATCGCGCCGGCTATGCCGGTGAGCGTGTGGGCCAGCCGCTCGGCCGCCTCGCGCTCGCCGCCGCGCAGCGCCGCCGCGATCTGTTGCGGCACGGCATGCTGCCGCTCGGCGAATTTGCGCAGCAGCGCCAGGTATTGGTCGGTATTGCCCAGCATCCGATGCAGCCCGGCGGCGGCGTCGAGGCCGGCGATGGCCGGCAGCGGCGGCGGCGAGGCGGCGTGCCGTTCCGGCAGCAGGCCGTCGTTTCCCGGAATCCAGCGCGCCAGTGCGGCGCGCATGCCTTCGGGCTCGATCGGCTTGGCGACGTGGTCGTTCATGCCGGCCGCCAGGCAGCGGGCGCGGTCCTGCGCCATGGCGTTGGCGGTCATCGCGATGATCGGCAGGCGGTCATGCGCCGGCGACTGGCGGATCGCGCGCGCCGCGCGCAGGCCGTCCATGATCGGCATTTGCATGTCCATCAACACC
>DATEKP010000249.1:0-2384 GCA_035277405.1 Allostellaceae bacterium
ACTCCCGTAGGGAAGGGTATCCACGCCGCGCGTTGCCGCGATCTCACGGGGCCGAAGCCCTTTCGCCTTTCACCGCCTATCACGGTGTTTTCCCGGAGGCCGTGTCATCCCGCGCTCTGGGATGTTTCCGGGTCAGTCAAAATCTTGGTCAACGCGACCTCCTCTTGGCTGACCCGCGAGATGTCGGCCGCTCGGCACGATTTTTAAGCGCTTAGGATGGGTTGAGCGCAGCGAAACCCATCGATTTACGGGCCGCCGCCTGATGGGTCTCGCGATGCTCAACCCATCCTACGAATTTTGTGCTCCGGTCAGGACGGGGCGACGCGGCCGGCGATCGGCTGCGCCACCCCCGCGCCGGCGACGCGAGCCTGGTGGCGCGCCCGCAATGGGCGCAGCACCAGAGGCGCCGCCAGGGCGGCGACGAGGTTCATCACGGCAGCGACGATGAACACCGCGTACCAGCCGCCGGCGCTCTTCGCCAGGATGTTGGCGAACGGCACGAGGAGCGAGGCCGTGCCCTTGGCGGTGTAGAGCAGCCCGGCATTGGTCGTCGCGTATTTGACCCCGTAGGAATCGGTGCAGGTCGACGGGAAGAGGCTGTAGATCTCGCCCCAGGCGAAGAACACGACGCCGCTCAGGATCACGAACATCAGCGGGTTGTGGCCGAAATTGCTGAGCGCCCAGATGCCGATCGCCTCCAGCGTGAAGGCGATCAGCATCGTGTTCTCGCGCCCCAAATGGTCCGAGACCCAGCCGAAGAACGGCCGGGTCAGCCCGTTCAGCACGCGGTCGATGGTCAGCGCGAAGGTCAGCGCCGGCAAGGTGATGCCGATCAGGCTGACCGGCACCTTGTCGATGTGGAAGTCGCGCGCGATCGGGGCGAGCTGCGCCGTTGCCATCAGCCCGCCGGCGCCGACCAGCACGAACATGACGTAGAGCACCCAGAAGACCGGCGTCTGCACCATCTCGGTCGGCGTGAAGTCGCGCGGCGTCTGCACCATCCGTTGCGAGGCGGCGGGCGTTTCGCCCGAAAGCGGCGCGCGCAGGAACAGCGACACGATGATGACGACGATGCCCTGGATCAGGCCGAAATAGAGGAAGGCGGTTTCATACCCCGACGCGGCGATGACCTTCTGGATCGGGATGATCGTCAACGCCGAGCCGGCGCCGAACCCGGCGGCGGTCAAGCCGGCGCACAGGCCGCGGCGGTCGGGAAACCATTTCAGCGCGTTGCCGATGCAGGTGCCGTAGACCGCGCCGGCGCCGATGCCGCCGAGCGCCGCCGCGAAATAGAGCAGCGCCAGGGAGCCGGCCACCGAGTTCAACACCCAGGCGAGCCCCGCCAGGACGCCGCCGATCAGCACGACGATCTTCGGGCCGAAACGGTCGACGAACCAGCCCTCGACCGGCACCAGCCAGGTTTCCGTCAGCACGAAAATGCTGAACGCGACCTGAATTGCCGCGCGGCCCCAATGAAACTTGGCGTCGATCGGCAGGACGAACAGCGTCCAGCCGTATTGCAGGTTGGCGACCATCACCATGCAGGCGATGCCGAAGCCGAGCTGCCACCAGCGATAGCCCGACGATTGCGCCGGTGCGGCGCTTGCGCTTATCGACATTTCCTCCCTCCGTATTGCAACGTGCTCCGCGTTTCGAGCGGCTCCGGCACGGAAATCTAAGGCCGGGAAGAGCTTTATCGGGCCGCTCGGCAATATCAACGTCAATTTGGATTACCGTTCCGCAACGCAGGCATAATTGCTCGTCTGCCGGCCCAGGCCGGTTGCGGCGACAGGCGCAAACCGCCGATACTCGTTGCGCCTTTGATGGCGGTGCTCAGCGAGGCCTCGATGAAACGGCGCGCGCCGGCCCTTGTTGTCGTTTGCTGCCTGTGGCTGGCGGCGTTCGCCGCGGCGGCGGCCGACAAGCCGGAGCATAAGTCCGAGCCGGCGGCGCCGCCGCTGCCGGGGCGGGCCGAGACGCACCACACGATCGCGCTGCCGACGGGCCCGCTCGAATACCGCGCGATCGCCGAAACGATCGGGCTGACCGACCGCAAGGGCGAACCGAGCGCGGCGATCTACACGATCTCCTACCTCGCCGCGCCACCGGCCGGAACGCCGCGGCCGGTCGCCTTCGTGTTCAACGGCGGTCCCGGCGCCGCCTCGGTGTTCCTACATCTGGGGGCGCTCGGCCCGCGCATCCTGGAGACGCCGCCGACCGGTGCCGTGCCGGCACCGCCGCTGCACCTCGTCGACAACCCGGAGACCTGGCTGCGCTTCGCCGATCTGGTCTTTGTCGATCCGGTCGGCACCGGGTTCAGCCGCGGCGAGGGCAAGGGCGACAACCCGGACAAGCCATTCTGGAACGTGCGCGCTGACATCGAC
>DATEKP010000250.1:0-2915 GCA_035277405.1 Allostellaceae bacterium
CGCGGTGTCGTTGACCGGCTTGGTCAGAAAATCGTCGGCCCCGGCTTCGAGGCCGCGCAGCCGGTCGGCAACGTCAGAGAGGGCCGTCACCATCACCACCGGGATCTCGGCGGTGCGCGGGTTGGCCTTGAGCCGGCGGCATACCTCGAACCCGTCCATGCGCGGCATCATCACGTCGAGCAGAATGATGTCGGGCAATTCGACATCGGCCAGCTCCAGCGCGCGCGGGCCGTTCTGCGCGCTCAGCACCTCGAAATACTCGCTCGCCAGCTTGGCTTCGAGCAGCTTGATGTTGAGCTCGACGTCGTCGACGACCAGGACGCGGGCGGTCATGGCAGATCACACCCTCATCATGGGAGAAAGCGCTCGACGGTGCGCATGAAGCTTGCCACCGAGATCGGCTTGGCAATATAGGCCTCGCAGCCGCCGTCGCGGATTTTCTGCTCGTCGCCCTTCATTGCAAACGCGGTCACGGCGATGACCGGGATCGTCCGCAGATCGTCGTCTTCCTTGAGCCATTTGGTGACCTCGAGACCGGAGACCTCGGGCAGCTGAATGTCCATCAGGATCAGATCGGGCCGGTGCTGGCGCGCCATGCGCAGCGCCTCGACCCCATCCTTGGTCTGCAACGTCCAGTAGCCGTGCGCTTCGAGGAGATCGTTGAACAGCTTCATGTTGAGGTCGTTGTCCTCGACGATCAATACCGTCCTCGCAGTGCGATGGGCAGAATTGCCGTCCTGGTGCATCGCCTCGAACCTCATCCGCCGGCCCGCCGCCACGATCCCGGTGCATCGCTCGCGCACCGATGCGGCGCTCCGGGCCGGGCCACCACTGTTGCACCGCGACAGTTTTAGGCAACTTAGTTTAAGAATTGGTAACTGTTGGGGCAAGACGCGCGGCAAGTTGTAATTTGCATCCCGGCGATGCGCCGGCCGGCAGCGGACGGGGGCGAGGCCCGATGAGTGCGGCATTCCGCATCGGCATCGATCTCGGCGGCAGCAAAATCGCCGCCGCGGCGCTCGACCGCGCCGGGATTATCCGCAGCGAGCGCCGAATCGCCACCCCGTCCGGCGACTACCGCGGCACGATCGCCGCGATTGCCGGGCTTGTCGCGGCGCTCGAAAGCGAACTCGGCGCCGATGCCACGGTCGGCATCGGCATCCCCGGGACGATTGTCGCCGCCACCGGCCTCGTCAAGAACGCCAACTCGACCTGGCTCAACCACAAACCGCTCGCCCGCGACGTCGAGGCGGCGCTGGGCCGTCCCGCACGCTTCGCCAACGACGCCAACTGCTTCGCGCTGTCGGAGGCGAAGGACGGCGCGGCCGCCGGGTGTGCGACGGTGTTCGGCGTCATCCTCGGCACCGGGGTCGGCGGCGGCATCGTCACCGACGGCCGGATCCTCGTCGGCGCCAACGCGATCGCCGGCGAATGGGGCCACAATCCGCTGCCGGCACCGACGCCGGAGGAGGTTCCGGGGCCGTGCTGCTACTGCGGCCGGCGCGGCTGCATCGAGACGTTCCTGTCCGGACCGGGCCTCGCGGCCGACCATCGACGCCAAAGCGGCGCGCCTCTCGCCGCGCCGCAGATCGCGGCCGCCGCGGCGTCTGGCGATCCGGCATGCCGGGCGACGCTCGACCGCTACGCCGAACGGCTCGCCCGCGCGCTCGCGGGCGTCATCAACATCATCGATCCCGACGCGATCGTGCTCGGCGGCGGCCTTTCCGCCCTCGCTTTTCTCTACGACGAAGTGCCGCGCCGCTGGGGCCGGCACATCCTCTCCGACACGATCGAAACGCGGCTCTTGCCGCCGCGCCACGGCGACGCCAGCGGGGTGCGCGGCGCTGCCTGGCTGTGGCCGCCGGAGGAGGCGCAGTGACCGCGATCCTGTGCCGCGACTGCGCGGTGTTGCAGGAGGCCGAGCGCTCGCCCGAGCGCTGCGGCGCATGCGGCTCGCCGCGCCTCGTCGCGCATCCCGAGCTCGGCGAGTTGGCGATCGCCCATCTCGATTGCGACGCGTTCTACGCGACTGTCGAGAAGCGCGGGCGGCCCGAGCTTGCCGAGCGGCCGGTCATCGTCGGCGGCGGCGCGCGCGGCGTCGTGCTGGCCTGTTGCTATGTCGCGCGGCTCTACGGGGTGCGCTCGGCGATGCCGATGTTCAAGGCGCTCCAGGCCTGCCCCGATGCCGTCGTGATCCGCCCCGACATGGCCAAATACCGCGAGGTCGGCCGCGCCGTGCGGGCCGAGATGCAGCGCCTGACGCCGCTCGTCGAGCCGCTGTCGATCGACGAGGCCTTCCTCGATCTGAGCGGCACTGCGGGGCTGCACGGCGCCGCCCCGGCGCAGCTTCTGGCGGCGCTCGCCGGCCGGGTCGAGGCAGCGCTCGGCATCACGATCTCGGTCGGCCTCAGCTACAACAAGTTCCTCGCCAAGCTCGCCTCCGACCTCGACAAGCCGCGCGGCTTCGCGGTGATCGGCCGCAGCGAGGCGGTCGGCTTTCTCGCCGACAAGCCGGTCGGCTGGCTGTGGGGGGTCGGCGGGGCGATGCAGCGCCGGCTCGCCGCCGACGGCATCATGCGCATCGGCCAATTGCGCGGCTTCGACCCCCGCGAATTGGCTCGGCGTTACGGCCGCATCGGGGAGCGCCTGTGGCACCTCGCCGCCGGCGAGGACGCCCGCCGCGTCGAACCCGAGGGCAAGGCGCGCACGATCTCGGCCGAGACCACCTTCGCCCAGGACGAGGCCAATGTCGCGGTGTTGATGCGCACGCTCGAACCGCTATGCGCGCGCGTCGCCGAGCGGCTGCAGCAGAGCGGGCTGGCCGCCGGCGGCGTGACGTTGAAGCTGAAAACCGCCGATTTCCGCCTGCGCACCCGCTCGCGCCGCCTCGCCGACCCGACCCGGCTCGCCGCCAC
>DATEKP010000251.1:0-11189 GCA_035277405.1 Allostellaceae bacterium
TCGGGGCGATCGATGCCGGCGGCGAGTGGCGCGACCGCTTCGCGCGCGCCGTTGCGCCGCACCTCGAAGGCGGCGCCGGCATCGCCGCGACCAGCTTCGATTTGTGGCTGACGCCGCCCGAGTACACCGGCCTCGCGCCGCAATTCCTGCGCCCCGAAACGGTAGGACCGGTGAAGGTCCCGGCCGGCAGCGTGCTGCTTGCCCAGGTGCATGGCGGTGATACCAAGCCGCGCCTCGCGATCGACCGCGACGACCATGAGTTCGCCGCGCTCGACAAGCAGAATTTCCGGCTGCAGACGACGCTGAACAGCGGCACGACCCTGACCCTGAGCCAGGGCGGCGAAGAACTCGGCCGCTGGCCGATCGAAATCGTGCCCGACAACCCGCCGACCGTCGCGTTCTCGCGTCCGCCCTCGGCGACGGCGCGCGCGGCGCTGCGTCTCGATTACCGGGCCGACGACGATTACGGCGTCGAGAGCGTAAAGGCGGTGATCAGCCGCCCCGGCGACAATTCGGGCGAGACGATCGAGCTCGATCTGCCGCTCCCCGGCCTCCACCTGAAGAGCGCCGAAGCGACCAGCTATCACGATCTGACGCCGCATCCATGGGCCGGCCTGCCGGTCGAGATCCGCCTCGCCGCGTCCGACGCCAAGGGCCAGCGCGGCGAGAGCGCGCCGGTCAAGATGGTGTTGCCCGAGCGCGAGTTTCACAACCCGGTGGCGCGCGCGATCATCGACGAGCGCAAGGAGCTGAACCGCGATCCGACATCGGCCGAGGCGGTCGCCGAGATCCTCGGCGACCTCAATACCCGCCCGGCGCTCTACCATGACGACGCTGTCGTCTACCTCGCGCTGCGCTTCGCTCAGCAGCAGCTGCGCCGCGATAATAGTAAGGATTTAGTGGGCGCGGTCGGCCGGCTGCTGTGGGATACCGCGCTGCGCATCGAGGATGGCACGATGTCGCTGGCCGAGCGCGACCTGCGGCAACTGCAGCAGCGGTTGCAGGACGCGCTCGCCAAAGGCGCACCGGACGCCGAGATCGAGCGGCTGATGCAGCAATTGCAGCAGGCGCTCGACCGCTACATGCAGTCGTTGGCGCAGCAGTTGCAGCGCCAGCCCAACAACGAGCGCCAGCCGTTCGATCCGTCGCGGACGATCACCAGCCGCGATCTGCGGAACATGCTCGACCGCGCCCGCGAGCTGGCGCGGAACGGCGACCGCGAACAGGCGCGCCAGTTGCTCGCGCAATTGCAGAACATGCTGGAAAACCTGCGCGCCGCTCGTCCGGGGGAGATGCAGCGCGGCGCCGCCCAGGCACAGCAGATGATGCGCGGGCTGGAGGACATGATGCAGCGCCAGCAGCAGTTGCTCGACCGCAGCTTCCGCGCCCAGAACCGGCAAGGGCAGAACGGCCGTAATGGCCAACAGGCGCAGCCCCGCGGGCCGCAATCAGGCCAGCAATCCGGCAATGCTCCGGGCGACGAAGGACAGCTCGGGGAATTCGGCGACGAGGCCGGCCAGCAGGAGGGGTTGCGCCGCCAGCTCGGCGAGGTCATGCGCCAGCTCGGCACCGGCATGGGCGACATACCGGCGCCGTTCGGCCGGGCCGAGCGGGCGATGCGCGACGCCACTGGCGCCTTGCAGCGCGGCCGGCCGGGGCAAGCGATCGCGCCGCAGACTGAGGCGCTCGATCAATTGCAGCAGGCGGCGCGCGACTTTGCGCGCCAGCTGCGGCAACGTTTCGGCGATCAGATGGGCGTACCGAGCGGCGGTGTCGGCGCCACCAACCGCGACCCGCGCCAGCAGGGCGAGCGCGACCCGTTCGGCCGCCCGACCTCGAACGGCGGCACCTACGACCTCGGCTACGTCAAGATCCCGGACCAGAGCGTCTTGCAGAAGTCGCGGGAGATCCTTGACGAGCTGCGCCGCCGCGCCGGCGAGCGCTCGCGCCCGCAGATCGAGCTCGACTACATCGACCGCCTGTTGAAGCGGTTCTGACGCCGCGCGCTCGTGCCGCCTTGACTTGGCGGAGCGCGGCCGGCAGCCTCGCAACGCGCTAACGATACAACGACAAGGTTCGGGGAGGGCGCCGATGCGAGCGGCGCGCAGGGTTTCAGAAACCGCGGCGGGCCGTGACTGACCCGTCGGCGGGCACGACGACGGCATCGGTCGCCGCGGCCTCGGCGGCGCCGTTGCTGGAGGTGCGCGATGTTGCGTTGCGCTTCGGCGGCATCGTCGCGCTCGACGGCGTGTCGTTCGCGATCGCCGAAGGCGAGATTCTCGGCCTGATCGGACCGAACGGCGCCGGCAAGACGACATTGTTCAATTGCGTCAGCCGGCTCTACACACCGAACCGTGGCGACATCCGGTTCGACGGCCGCTCGATCCTCTCCCGCCCGCCGCACCGCATTGCCGAGATCGGCATCGGCCGCACCTTCCAGAACCTGGCGCTGTTCGGGCCGCAGAGCGTCATCGACAATGTGCGGATCGGCGGGCACACGCAGAGCAGCGGCGATTTCGTCAGCGACACGCTGCGCCTGCCGTGGGTACGTCGGCACGAGGCGCGATTGAGCGAAGGCGCGTGGTCGCTGTTGCGGCTGCTCGACCTGGAAGAGGTCGCGCTGCGCCCGGCGGCCGGCCTGCCGCTCGGCACGCGCAAGCGGGTCGAACTGGCGCGGGCATTGGCCGGCAACCCGCGCCTCTTGCTGCTCGACGAGCCGGCCGGCGGCCTCAGCCACAGCGAGGTCGGCGAGCTCGGCGCCCTCATTCGCCGCGTCCGCGACGAGCGCCAGGTCACCGTCTTGTTGGTCGAGCATCACATGAACCTCGTGATGTCGGTGTCCGACAAGGTCGTCGCGCTCGATTTCGGCCGCAAGATCGCCGAGGGCACGCCGGCCGAGGTGCAGCGCGACCCGGCCGTGATCGAGGCGTATCTCGGCACCGGCACCGACAGCCGTGCGCGGGAGCCCGCTCGATGATGCTCGAAGTCAGCGGCCTCGACGCGTTCTATGGGCAGAACCAGGCGCTGTTCGGGGTCGGCTTCAGCCTCGACGCCGGACGGGTGTGCACTTTGCTCGGCGCCAATGGCGCCGGCAAGACGACGGTGTTGCGCGCGCTGTGCGGCATGGTGCGGGCGCATGGCGCGATCAGCTTCGACGGCCGCGCGATCGCCGGCTGGGCGACCGAGGACATCGTGCGGCTCGGCATCGCCCATGTTCCCGAAGGGCGCGGCACCTTCCTGCGCGTCAGCGTCGAGGAAAACCTCCAATTGGGGGCAATGACGCGGCGCGGCCGCACCGGCATCGCCGCCGATATCGAGCGGGTCTACGCGCATTTTCCGCGCCTCAAGGAGCGCCGCACGCAGCAGGCCGGCACATTGTCGGGCGGCGAGCAGCAGATGCTCGCGGTCGGCCGCGCGCTGATGCTGCGGCCGCGGCTGATGCTGCTCGACGAACCCTCCTTCGGCCTCGCCCCGCTGGTGGTCGAGGAGCTGTTCCAAATCCTGGCGCAGGTCAACCGCGAGACCGGCGTCGCGATGCTGATCGTCGAGCAGAACGCCGCCCTCGCGCTCGAATTGGCCGAGCACGCCTACCTGTTGGAAACCGGCCGCGTCGTGCTCGACGCCCCCGCCGCCGTGATCGGCGCCGACGAATCCGTCCGCCGCTCGTACCTGGGGTATTGAGGCATGGAACTGCTGCTGCAACAGGTGCTGGCGGGCCTCGCGACCGGGGCGATCTATGCCTGCATGGCGCTCGCCGTCGTGATGATCTATCAGGCGATCGACCACCTCAATTTCGCCCAGGGCGAGATGGCGATGTTCTCGACCTTCATCGCCTGGCAGCTGATCCAGTGGGGCGAGGCTTATTGGGTCGCCTTCGTCGTTGCGGTCGCGCTGTCGTTCGTCGGCGGCGTCGCAATCGAGCGGGTGCTGTTCCGGCCGATCCACAACGCGCCGGTGCTGAGCCAGATCGTCGCCTTCATCGCGCTGTTCAGCATCCTCAACAGCTCGGCCGGGCAGATTTGGAACTTCACGATCAAGACGTTCCCGACCCCGTTCGGCCACGACCGGTTTCTCGGCAGCACGGTCATCGACACGCACGAGGCCGGCATGATCGGCGTGACGCTGGTGCTGCTCCTGTTTCTCTACGCGTTCTTCCGCGGCACCCGGCTCGGGCTGGCGATGCGCGCGGCCGCCGCCAACCCGGAATCGGCGCGGCTCGTCGGCATCCGGGTCGGCTGGATGACGGCGATCGGCTGGGGCATGGCCGCGGCGATCGGCGCCGTCGCGGGGATGCTGATCGCCCCTGTCGTGTTTCTCGAACCCAACATGATGCTCGGCGTCCTGCTCTACGGCTTCGGCGGCGCCGTGCTCGGCGGCCTCAACAGCCCGGCCGGCGCGGTGGCCGGGGGGTTTGCGATCGGCGTCATCGAGAACCTCGCCGGCACCTACGTCCCCTATTTCGGCGGCGAATTGAAACAGACGATCGCGCTGATCGTCATCGTCGCGGTGTTGATGGTGCGGCCGAGCGGCGTCTTCGGGCGCCGGCTGGTGACCCGGGTATGAGCGCGCCGCACGACGACGCCGCGGTCCTGCCGCAGCCGCAAGCCGCCGCCCAGCCATCCGCGATCACGCGGCCGAACGGCCGCCAGCTGTCGATCGCCGCTGTAATCGCGCTCGCCGTCGTGTTGCCGTGGATCACCGAGAGCTTCGTCACGTTCCAGCTGACCCAGGTGATGATCTACGCGCTGGCGATCCTCGGCCTCAACCTGTTGACCGGTTTCAACGGCCAGTTTTCGCTGGGGCACAGCGCGTTTTACGGCATCGGCGCCTACACGACGGCGATCCTGATGCACAGCTTCGGCGTCCCGTATTTCTGGACATTGCCGGCGGCGGGCGCGGTGTGCTTCGTCGTCGGCTTCCTGTTCGGCTTTCCGGCATTGCGGCTGCAGGGCCTCTATCTCGCGCTGGCCACGTTCACGCTGGCGATCGCGATGCCGCAGATCCTGAAGTTTCACGGCCTCGAATGGTTGACGGGCGGCGTGCAGGGCATCGTCGTCGAGCAGCCCGACCCGCCCGCCCTGGTGCCGGTCAGCGCCGATCAGTGGCTGTATTATTTCACACTATTGGTGCTGTTGCTGATGTTCGCCGCGGCCGCCAACCTGATCGCCAGCCGCACCGGCCGGGCGATCAAGGCGATCCGCTACAACCCGGTCGCCGCCGCGGCGATAGGCATCGACACCGCCCTCTATCGTGCGCTGACCTTCGGCGTCAGCGCGCTCTACACCGGCGTCGCCGGCGCGCTCGGCGCGCTCGCGGCGCAATTCGTCGCCCCCGACAGCTTCACGATCTTCCTGTCGATCTCGTTGCTGGTCGGGCTTGTGATCGGCGGCGTCGGATCCATCCCCGGATGCCTGATCGGCGGCCTCTTCGTGCTGTTCGTGCCGAACATCGCGGAGAGCTTTTCGCGAGGCTTGGCGGGCGTCATCTATGGCGTCATCCTGCTTCTCGTAATCTTTGTCATGCCGTCGGGCGCCGCCGGTTTCGCCCGTCTCGCGATGGCGCAGCTTTCCCGCTTTCGACGACAATCCCGCAAGCCGTGAGAAGGAGGTAACGATGAAGCGCCTTACCCGCCGCACCATTCTCGCCGCCGCGCCGGGCGCGCTCGCGCTGGCGTCGCCGCTGTTGTCGGCGTTTCCGGCGCGCGCCGCGAAAAACTACGGACCCGGCGTCAGCGACACCGAGATCAAGATCGGCAATACCTGCTTCTATACCGGCCCGGCATCATCCTATGGCACGATCGGCAAGGCGATGGCGGCCTATTACAAGATGGTCAACGACCAGGGCGGGGTGAACGGTCGCAAGATCAATTTCATCTCCTACGACGACGCCTACAGCCCGCCGAAGACCGTCGAGCAGACCCGCCGGCTCGTCGAGCAGGACCACATCCTGCTCGACGCCGGCCCGCTCGGCACGCCGACCAACAGCGCGATCTGGCACTACATGAACCAGAACAAGGTGCCGCAGCTGTTCGTCTCGACCGGCGCCAGCAAATGGAACGACCCGAAGGGCCATCCTTGGACGATCGGCTGGCAGCCCAACTACCACAGCGAGGGGCTGATCTACGCCGCCTACATCCTGAAGGAGAACCCGGCCGCCAAGATCGGCGTGCTCTATCAGAACGACGATTTCGGCAAGGATTACCTGAGGGGCGTCACCGACGGGATTTCGGGCAAGCAGGCCAAAATCGTCGTCGCCGCCAGCTACGAGACGACGGATCCGACCGTGGATTCGCAGATCGTCAAGATGAAGGCCGCCGGCTGCGACGCCTTCGTCAACACGGCGATCCCGAAATTCGCGGCGCAGGCGATCCGCAAAGCGGTCGAGATCGAATGGAAGCCGATCAACGTGTTGAGCAGCATCGGCAACTCGGTGGCCGGCGTGCTGAAGCCGGCCGGCCTCGAAAACGCCAAGGGGCTGGTGTCGGACTTCTACCTGAAAGACCCGACCGACCCGCGCTGGAAGGACGATGCGGGCTACAAATGGTGGATCGGGTTCATGGACAAGTATTATCCCGAAGGCGACAAGACCGACGGCTTCAACGTCTACGGTCCATCAAACGCCGCCACTGTCGTTGAGGTGTTGAAGCAGTGCGGCGACGATTTGAGCCGCGAAAACGTCATGAAGCAGGCGGCCAACCTGCACGATTTTACGCTGCCCATGCTGCTGCCCGGGATCAAGATCAACACCAGTCCGACCGATTTCGCACCGGTCGAGCAGGTGCAGATGGGCCGCTTTGACGGCCAGGCCTGGCAGCTGTTCGGCCCGGTGCTGTCGAGCGCGGCGGCCTGATCGTCGGTTTTCCCACCGGGCCGTCCATATATGACGGACGATGGGTACGCCCGGAGGACGATCGCGCGGCTCACTCCGATTCGGTGCGGACGGGCTCGGCGTAATAGTGCTGCAGCGTAATCTTGATGCACACCGCGGTTGGCACCGCCAACAGCAGGCCGACGATGCCGAACAGGATGCCGCCGCAAACAAAGGCGGCGATGATGACGACCGGGTGCAGCCGCGCCGCGCTCCCAAGAACCAGCGGGCCGATCAGATTGTCGATCGACAGCCGCAGCAGGATCGCGAACGCCATCAACAGCGCTGCTGAGGTCAGGCTCTGCTGCTGCACCGCGACGATGCCGACGAGCGCCGCCGAAGTCAGCGGCCCCACGACCGGGATCAGCTCCAACAGGCCGACCGCCACCGCCAACAGCCCGGCGGCGGGCAGGCCGAAGATCAGCCCGAAGCCGATCCACGCGATGGTGATCGCGTAGAAGACGACGATCGCGATGCCGACCAGGTAGCGCCGCAGCACCGGCACGATCTTCGGCAGCAACTCGACGATCGAGCGGCGCCGTTCCGGCGGGATCAGCCAGATCGCCCCGGCCGCCAGCCGCGGCCCCGAGATCATGAAATAGGGTGCGAGGACGAGGGTCAGCGCAAAGCCGAGCACCGTGCCGAGGGTCAACTCGCCGACCTTCGTCAGGGCGCCAACCGCGGCCAGCGCGCGCACCGCCGAGCCGAGCGCGCGCATGATATCGTCCGCCTTGTAGGTCGTGCCGAACAGGCTGATCCCGTTGGGACCGACCGCCTGTGCGATCAGATTGCGGATCATGTCCGGCGCGTTGCCGACCAGCTTGATCAGATCCGGAACGGCGGTGGTGGCGACCCAGTAGCCGAGCACCCCGAGCACGATCAGCAGCAGCACGTAGAGCAGCGTCGCGACAAGCCAGCGCGGCCAGCCGAGCCGCCGTGCCGAGTCTTCGATTACCGGATCGGTGACAAAGGCGATCGCGGCCGAAAAAACGAACGGCAGCAAGGCCACCCGCACCGCATAGAGAATGATCGCGACGACGGCGAGCGCCGCGGCGATCGCCCAACCGCTGGCGCGCGAGCGCGATTGCGGCGGCTCGGCTTCCGATCGCGTCGAGCGATGGTGGCGTCCGCGCATCGACCCTCTGCAGCGCGTGCGCTCAAGCTTGGCGGTCGATCTCGTAGGTCCTGCCCTTCCAGGTGACGCGGCCGCCGCGGCGCAACGCCGCGCTGCGCCACGCCAGCGCGGCAATGGCGGTGTAGGCGACCGGGAAGAGCAGACCGAAGATTGCCGGGATGCGGAAGTGGCGCGCGGTGGCGATGTGAATGCCGACGACGGCGAGCGACGCCGACAGCGCCAGCGCGAAGCCGGCGAGCGCCGCCGTCGACGGCAGGCGCGCCGCGGCGAGGCCGGTGAGCAGCGGCAATAACAGGCTCGCCCAGCCCACCACCAGCGCCGCCGATGCCGCCGCAACGGTCGCCGCGGCATCGCCGATGATCTCGGTCGCGTTCTTCGACAACCCTTCCCACAGCGCGGCGAAGCTCGTGTACATCCGGGTGCGCGCCAGATCCTCGGCGGCCAGCATGCGAAAACGGGCCCCGGCGCCTTTGGCCAGCGCCGCCAACGCCTTGTCCTCCGAGACTTGCGCGCGCACCGCGGCGTGGCCGCCCAGCGCAAAATACACCGCGCGGCGGATCAGGATGAATTGCCCGTTGGCCGATACCGCGGCCGATTCGGGATCGTTGACCGGGCGCAGATCGTTGGCGCAGCCAATCAGCACCAGCCCGGCCGGGATGATCAGGCGCTCGGAAAACCCGCCGAGCTGCTGAAATGGATGCAGCGACAGCATGTCGATGCCGTGCCGCTCGGCGACGCTGACCGCCAGCCGCAGCAGGTCGGGCGCGGCGCGCACATCGGCATCGACAAAGCACAGCCACTCGGCCCGCGCTGCCAGCGCCCCTTGCCAGCAGGCGTGCGGCTTCCCCACCCAGCCGGTCGGGAGCGGGCCGGATTCGATGACGGCGACGCGGCGATCGTCGCGCCCGGCGTGCGCCGCGGCGGCCCCGGTGCCGTCCTGCGAGCCGTCATCGACGATGGTGATCGAGGAGGCGGCGCTCAATCCGCGTTGCGCGATCAGGGCCGCCACGCAATCGGCGATATTGGCGATTTCATTGCGCGCCGGCACGATAATCGCGACATCGGGTAGCGGTCCGGCAGGCGTCGGCTGTGCCAGCTGCGCCAGCGAGGTTGAGCGGTGAGCCGCGAACTGCCGGGCGGCCCGCCACGCCAGCCAGGCGATCAGACAGGCCCACAACGCGCCGGCGAGGGTTGCGGCCATTATGCCATCCGATCGCCCGAGCGGATGGCCGGGCGGATGGCGCGGTGTCTGGCCGAGCGCGCGTAGCGCCGGCGCAGCGTGGCGCGCGACATCCACCATTCGTGCCAGCCGCGCAGAAACGGCTGGCGCGGCAGCGCCGCCGGGTTGAAGGCGCGGGTCAACGCCCAGGTGTTGAACGAGGTGGTGAACGTGTGCAGCCGGTGCAGCCGCGACGGCGGCGGCTCGATCAATTCGAAGCCGAGATGGCGCGCGACCCGGCGAGTCTGGCCGTTGCCGAGGCCACTCGCCAGCGTCGTGTCACCACGGAACGCCCGCACCTGCCGCCACTCCGGCTCGCGTTCGGCGAATTCGATCAGCAATTGCAGCGAATAGCCGACGCGGCGCCGCATCATCCCGGCCCATACCAGATCGGGGCCGCGGTCGGAATAGCGCGGCATGTGCTCGTTCCACCAATGAAGCGCGCCGATCGGCTCGCCGGCGGCGATCTCGGTGCCGTCCGACAGCCGCACCGGCTCGCCCGCCGGGACGAGTGCCACCCGGAACAGGCAATCCGGGTCGTCGGTGAATTCGCGGATGCCGTAATAGGCGCGCAGCATCGCATCGACCGAACCGACAACCGTCGCCCATAGCCCGGCAGGAGCGGCAGCCGGCGCACGGGCGAGATCGAACGCCGGATCGGGAGCTGGGGTCGCTTCGCCGTCCATCGCCTACCGGCCGAACCGCCGCGAGTCTGGCGCGGCAGCGCAAGGCTGCGCTGGCATATCGCCCTCCGGAAGTAGAAGTATCGGTCAATACTGCTGAATGAACGCTCCAATTACTTTTAAGGTCCATGCGCGGTCGCGCCGCTACTCCGGCGCTACACCGCGCCGCGCAATGTACAAGAAACGGACGTGAAGCGCGAGCGGACGCCGACGGACGTGCGCGGCCCGGACGTGGTAAAAGGCGGCATGGCTCTGCTCCGCTCGGTCGCGACGGTCGGCTCCTACACGCTGGCTAGCCGGGTTCTCGGCTTTGTCCGTGACATCCTGACCGCGGCGATCCTCGGCGCCGGCACCGTCGCCGACGCGTTCTTTGTCGCCCAGCGCCTGCCCAACCTGTTCCGCAGCCTGTTCGCCGAAGGCGCCTTCAGCGCCGCCTTCGTACCGCTCACCGCCGGGGCGCTGGCCGAGGGCGGCAAGGCGGCGGCGCGCGAGTTCGCCGAGGAGGCTTTCGCCGCACTTTTTGCGGTGCTGCTGGTGTTCGTTGTGCTCGGCGAAATTCTGATGCCGTGGGTGTTGCGGGTCATCGCCCCCGGTTTCGAGGCCGAGCCGGGCAAGTTCGCGCTGGTCATCGAGCTGACCCGCATCACCTTTCCCTATCTATTGTTCATCTCGCTGACCGCATTGCAGGGCGGCCTCCTCAACGCGGTCGATCGCTTCGCCGCGCCGGCCGCGACGCCGATCCTGCTCAACGTGTTCCTGATCGCGGCGCTGCTCGCGATGTGGCATTTCGGCTGGCAGGCCGGGCATGTGCTGGCGCTGGCGCTGACCGCGGCCGGCATGGCGCAGTTCCTGTGGCTGATGGCGTCTTGCGCGCGCGCCGGGGTCAGGCTGCGCCTGCGCCGGCCGCGCTTGACGCCGCGCGTGCGCGAAACGCTGCGGATCATGGCGCCCGGCGTGTTCGGGGCCGGCGTCACCCAGCTCAATCTGCTGATCTCGACCGCGGTCGCCTCGCTGTTGCCGAGCGGCTCCGTCTCCTACCTGTATTACGCCGACCGGCTCAACCAGCTGCCGCTCGGTGTGGTCGGCATCGCAATCGGCACCGCGATCCTGCCGCCCTTGGCGCGCCAGGTGCGCGCCGGCGATGACGCGGGCGCCGCGGCGACGCAGAACCGCGGGGTCGAGCTGGCCCTGCTGCTGACCCTGCCGGCGGCGGCGGCGCTGATCGTGCTGGCCGGGCCGATCCTCGCGGCGCTGTTCGAGCGCGGCGCCTTCGGCCTGGTACAGA
>DATEKP010000252.1:0-2778 GCA_035277405.1 Allostellaceae bacterium
CCGCGGCCTCGACCTCGCTGCCGGCGCGGTCGAGAAGCGCGATCTCGGCCCCGGCGTTGCGCAGGGCACGCGCCGTCGCCCGGCCGATGGTGCCGGCGCCGCCGGTGACGAGCGCGACCTGGCCGGCCAACGGCTTCTCGACCGCGTTGCCGAGCTTGGCCTGTTCGAGCGACCAGTACTCGATCTCGAACATCTCGGCTTCGCTGATCGACTGGAAATGGCCGATCGCTTCGGCGTCGGCCACGGTCGCGACCCAGCTCTCAGCGATATCGGCAGCGACCGCGGCGTCCTTGGCATTGCGGCCGAGGCCGAACAGCCCGACCCCCGGCACCAGGATGACGCGCGGCATCGGGTCGAGTTCGCGCTTCTTCTCGGCCGAGGGGGCGTTGTGGCGGGCGAAATAGGCGTGGTAGTCGGCCACGAATTGCGCAACCGCTGCGCGCGCCGCCGTCGCGAATTCGTCGAGCCGGCCATGCTCCGGCGGCGGCACGATCAACGGGTAGTTCTTGGTGCGGATCGTGTGGTCGGGCGTCGCGACGCCGGCCCGGCCGTAGCGCTCCAGTTCGCCACCG
Organism: Allostellaceae bacterium; assembly: GCA_035277405.1. Taxonomy (GTDB): domain Bacteria; phylum Pseudomonadota; class Alphaproteobacteria; order ATCC43930; family CGMCC-115725; genus DATARH01. Next base: position 573 of record DATEKP010000252.1, read on the forward strand.
TCGACAAACCGGCGCACCGCCGGCCCGCCGCGGAAATCGAGCACGAAACGCTTGTAGGCGCCGGGTTGCGCCGGGTCGGCGATGGCGCAGATGCCGCGGAGGATCGGCGCCACCTTGGCCGGCCCCGCGAGCGCGGAAGGCAAGGCCCGCGGCACGAACACGCTGTTGCGGCCGTCGGAGAGGCGCCCTTCGGCCAGGCTGACCAGCGCGATCATCCGCTCGTAAGCCTCGCGCGCCTCGGCGCCGAAGGTGAAGACCCCGTGCTTCAACAGCACCAGTCCCTCGACGGCGGGATCGGCTGCGAACACCTCGGCGGCCTTTTTGGCGAGCTGAAAGCCCGGCATCACATAGGGCACGATGCCGACGCGCGGACCGTAGAGATCGGCGATCCGCTCGGCCGCGTCGGGCTGGTCGCTGAGGCTCAGCACCGCCGTCGCATGCGTGTGATCGACGAATTTGTGCGGCAGAAAGGCGTGCAGCAGGGTCTCGACCGACGGGTTGGGAGCGCCGGGATCGAGCAGGTTGGCGCGCTGGATCTTGACCATGTCCTGGTCGGAGAGCGCGGCGCGCGCGCGCAATTTGCGCAATGGCGCGAGGCGCACGGCCGGCAATCCGGGCGGCTCGATATCGGCCATGTCCCAGCCGCTGCCCTTGACGCACAGCGCCTCGACGCTGTCGCCCAAGAGGTCGGGCACCGTGCACTTGACCGAGGTGTTGCCGCCGCCATGCAGGACAAGGCGCGGATCGCCGCCCAGCAGCCGCGACGTGTATACCCGCAGCGCAAGATCGCGCCCGATACCCGCCGCGCCGTAGCGCGCCGTCATCGCCGCGGCGTCGTTGTCCGACCATCGGCTCTTCATGTCGCCTCCCGGCCCGAATGCGGCGGTTATATCACGTCGCCGGCGTGCCCTACGGCAGCGTCAAGAGCCGGCCGTAGCCGGGGATCGGCTGGTGCACGCCGCAGCGGCGCAGCGCGTGCCACATCATCGCCGAGGCGCTCGACAACGCCGGCTTCTGCAGGTCGTGTTCGAGCGACTCGAGCGCCGAGAGCGTCGGCATGCCGGTGCCGGACAGGAACACCGCCTCGGCCTCCGGCATGTCGATGCTGCGCGCCAGGCGGTAGGCCCGCTCGGCGGTCTCGTCGTAGATGTTGGTGACGCCCGGCAGGTTCTGCGAGCGCACGACGGTGAAGCCGTGCGCTTCGAGGTGCGCCCGACCCTGCGCCGTCGTCTCGGCCGAATAGGGGGCGCCGAGCGCCAGCCGCTTGACGCCGAGCCGTTCGAGCGCGGCGGCGACGGCGGCGAACGCGGTGACGACCGGGACGCCGCTCGCCTTGGTCAGCCGCGCCAGCAGGTCGGCCTCGCGTTCACGGCCGAGATAATAGCTGGTCGCGGTATGCGCGATCGTGATGATGTCGGGCTTGACCAGCGCCAACAGCGCGACGCTGTCGTCGAGGCCGTCGATCATCGTCCGGGTGCGCGCGTCCTGGTTGTCGAGCGCGCCGGGGACGCCGCCGCCCGCCGCCATGCGGTGGAAATGCAATGTCACGCCGGCCGGTGCCAGCACCGCCATCTCCGCTTCCACGGTCGGGTTGCCGGGCGGCACCAGAAACCCGAGCCGCGCCCTCCAGCCGATCATCGCGCCCTCCACTTCCGGCGTCGGCAATAGAGTGGCGCATGCCCCCGCCGCCGGCAATGCGCAACCGCGAATCAACATCTTGTGTTCGACGGACGGCTGAGTATCCTGATCAGGTAAGCACGAGGAAAAAACGAGACAGACTTGACGTTCAATAACTATAGGTTGTAGAACAAAAATAGAACTACAAGGAGGGGAATTAGCGGGCAATGGCAGATCGAGCGCTCTCGCCAATTTATCTCGGCGGCGAATTGCCGGAGTCGGCGGTGGTCATCCGGCAGCCGGCGCGCCGACGCAGGCTCGTATTCGGCTGGTACGGCGGCAAGTTCAGTCATCTCGACTGGCTGCTGCCGCTGTTGCCGGCGGCGCACCATTATTGCGAACCGTTCGCCGGCTCCGCCGCCGTGCTGCTCAACCGCATTCCCGCGCCGATAGAGACGTACAACGACATCGACGGCGAGCTGGTCAATTTCTTCCGGGTGCTCAGAGAGGAATACGACGAACTGGCGCGGGCGATCGCGCTGACGCCGTTCTCGCGCGAGGAATTCCACCGCGCCGTGACGGACAGCCC
>DATEKP010000253.1:0-2495 GCA_035277405.1 Allostellaceae bacterium
TCGCCGATGTCGCCGCCCGCCTCGCGGGCGAGATCGAGTGGCTGGCGGTCGACCTTGCGGGCGATCAGGCCGAGGCCGGCAGGGAATTGCCCGAGCCACAGCCAGACGGAATCGCGCTGTTGCAATACACCTCCGGCTCGACCTCGGCGCCGAAGGGGGTGACGGTCAGCCACCGCAACCTGCTGGCCAATCTGGAGATGATCCGCCTTGTCTGCGGCAACGACAGCGCATCGACCCATGTCAGCTGGGTCCCGCTCTACCACGACATGGGTCTCGTGCTGAACGCGCTGCAAGCGCTCTATGTCGGCGCGCCATGCGTGCTGCTGCCGCCGGTCGCCTTCCTGCAGCGCCCCTCGCTGTGGCTGCGGGCGATCCACGAGTATCGCGCCGTCGCCGCCGGCGGTCCCAATTTTGCATTCGATCTGTGCGTCGATCGCCAGCGCCCCGAAGAACTCGAGGGCATCGACCTGTCGTGCTGGAAGCTCGCCGTTGTCGGCGCCGAACCGGTGCGGGCGGCGACACTGCGGCGATTTGCCGACACCTTCCGCCCCTACGGCTTCGAGCCGAAGGCGTTGTGGCCGGGCTACGGCATGGCCGAGGCGAGCCTGTTGATCTCCGGCAGCCGCCGCGGCGCCGGCCCCATTGTCCGCCCGTTGAGCCGGGCCGGGCTGGCGCGCAACGCGGTGGAGCCGCCGCGCGACGAGGCCGACGCCCAACCGGTCGTCGGTTGCGGGCGCGTGCTGGCCGGCGAACGGCTCGCCATCGTCGATCCCGACGGTGGTGCCCGCCTCGGTCCCGGACGGATCGGCGAGGTCTGGGTCAGCGGGCCGAATGTCGCGCGCGGCTATTGGCGCAATGCCGAGGCGACCGCGGCGGCGTTCGAGGCCCGGATCGATGGGGAAGGGGAGGGCGACTGGCTGCGCACCGGCGATCTCGGCTTTCTCGACGATGCCGGCGAACTGTTCATCACCGGGCGTCTCAAAGACCTGATCATCGTACGCGGCGCCAATCACTACCCGCAGGACATCGAGGACACGGTGCAGAGCTGCCACCCGGCATTGCAGCGGCACGGCGGCGCCGCCTTCGCGGTGAGCGAGGCCGACGGCGCAGAACAACTCGTCGTCGTGCAGGAGGTCGAGCGCGGCCAGCGCCACAATGTCGCCGCCAATGAGATCGTCGGCCAGATCCGCGAGGCGATCGTCACCGGGCATGACATCGTCCCGCGCGACATCGCGCTGCTGCGTCCCGGCGCGCTGCCGAAGACCACCAGCGGCAAGATCCAGCGCGGCCTCGCCCGCCGGCTGTGGCTGGAAGGCCGCCTCGACCGGCTCTAACCGTGAGTTGCGCCGGTCGCTTGCGATGCGCGCACAGCGCAGAAGATGCGCGGCGGCGCGCGCCTCGACGTTTGCCGGGCGGTACAGCCAAAACCGGGAGTTTATGATGAGGGTCCCGTCACACGGCCGGCTGCGCCGCGGCGCGCTGATCGCCGCGATTGCCGCTGTCGGCGCCATGTTCATGGCCGCGACGCCGCCGGCGCAGGCGCAGCAGATCACGCTCGTTTGCCCGCAAGGTTACTACCTGACGGTCGACGGCTTCTGCTACCCCTACAACTGGGCCGGGGTGCGCGGCCGTTTCGATCTCGCCGACCCGACCGTGCTGCGCTGAGAGCGGCAACGCGGCACTTTCAGCTTCCGCAACGGCGGCGGATAAACTACTGATCGGGGAGCCTCTTACGGCCGGCTACGAACGAGAGCTCCGGTGCCAACGATCGCTCCTCCCCGGCGCCGCCGCACGGCTCGCTTCACAGTGCTGCTGATCGCGCTGATCGCGGCGCTGCCGGTTGGCTGCGCCTTCTTCCCGAAGCCGCCGCCGCCCAACCCGTTCGCCGGCGACTGGACGACGGCCGAGCACCAGAAGATCGCGCTCCGCGATGACACCGTCGTCCTCAACCCGCCGGACGCGCCGCCGACCGCGATGAGCGCCGCTACATGCGAAGGCGCCTTCCGCTTCGGCTACGCACATCAGACACGTGACGCGCTGCTGGCTTTGGCGCCGCGCCAGCCGGATGTGCGGGGCCGGCTGGCGGCGCTCCTGGTGCGGCCCGACTACGCGGTCGCCGAGATGACCTGCGGCGAAGGCGCCAGCACCTACGTGCTGCTCGACGAGCATGACCTCGTCGTGATCCACCGCGACCGCGACATCGCCGGCATCGAACGGCTGACGCGGCTGTAGCGCGCCGATCCCCCGCGGATGGAAGCCCGGCTCAAGAGCGGCCTGTGGGTCAAGGCGCTGATCCGGCGCTGCGACATCGCCGCGATCGGCGTCGCGGTCGCAGCGCGCGGCGATGGCGATGCCGGCGCGGTGCTGTTGAAGCTCAACGCCCGCGATCAGGGCTGCGTCGTGCTGGCGCAGGCGCGCCGGCCGGACGGCGCCGCGGTGTGGCTGCGCGCCACCGGAGCCGACCCGGTGACCGAGGCCGAGGCCGACGCCTATAT
>DATEKP010000254.1:0-3283 GCA_035277405.1 Allostellaceae bacterium
CCGATCACGTCTTTTGGCACCGCCGAACCTTGGAGCTTTCGCACGCCGCTGGGCGTGCCCCCCGCTTCGCGTGACCCAGGCAATCGGCATTGGAGGCCGGGAGCATTCGCGGCTCCCCCTCGGTCGGATAGGCGGACGAACCTTCATCGCCCCGCATACATGCCGCGGAGGCTTGACCATGCATAGCGCCCCTGCACCTACGGCAGTCGGCCCGCGCGATGTGGTGGCGGCCTGGCTGCTTTGCTTTGCCGTCGCCGCGCTGGCGTTTGCCTCGCCGACAATCGCGGTCGCGCCGGACGGCGTGGTCGCTGCCGCTCGCATCGCCATAAGTGCACTGCGGCATGCCGCTGCAGCCTTGCCGCGCGCGATGCCCGTCGACGCCGCTCTGGCCTGGTCCTGAACCGTACTCGCCGGCAAACATATTTTTGCGCGGCCCGCGAATAAACCGAGCTCGCGCCCGGTCATATCGCCAGTCGCAGCATCGCGACGACGGAGGGGCAAATGACCGAGCGCACCACCAACGAATCTTCGCGGCAAGCCGGCATCGGCCGGCGCGGCATGCTCAAGTGCATGGCGTGGGCCGGCACCGGCGTGTTGTGGACGATCAGCGGCGGCGTGCCGCGCACTATCGGCCTGATCGGGGATGCGGCGGCGGCAGAGGTGGCGAGCAGCGGCCTCCATTTCGTGCAGATCAGCGACAGCCATATCGGTTTTCATCAGCCGCCCAACCCCAACCCGGCGGCGACGCTCGGCGAGGCGATCGCCAAGATCAAGGCGTTGCCGAGCCAGCCTGCCTTTCTCGTCCACACCGGCGATATCAGCCACCTGTCGAAGGAGGACGAGTGGGACACCGCCGACGAGGTCATCAAAGGCGCGGGCAAGGACGTATTTTACATCCCCGGTGAACACGACGTCGCCGACGCCGACAACGGCAAGGCCTACCTCGCCCGCTACGGCAAGAAGACCCAGGGGCGCGGCTGGTACAGCTTCGATATCGGCGGCGTGCATTTCGTCGCGCTCGCCAATGTCTTCAACTTCAATCCGGGCTTCAAGTCGGCCGGCCTCGCCGAGATCGGCGACGAACAGCTCGAATGGCTGGAGAAGGACGTGGCACACCTGTCCGCGAGCACGCCGGTCGTCGTCCTGGCGCACCTGCCGTTGTGGACGATCTACGAAGAGTGGGGTTGGGGCACCGCGGATGCCGGCCGCGCCCTGTCCTACCTGAAGCGCTTCGGCTCGGTGACCGTGCTCAACGGCCACATCCACCAGATCGTCCAGAAGGTCGAGGGCAACGTGACATTCCACACCGCGATGGGGACGGCCTACCCGCAGCCCGCCCCCGGCACGGCGCCCCATCCCGGCCCGATGCAGGTGCCGGCCGAGCAGTTGCACAAATACATCGGCATCCGCACGGTCGATTACCGCCCCGGCAAGGCCGGCGGACCGGCGCTGATGGACAGCACGCTCGCAGATACCAACACGACCCCGCGCCGCAGCTAACCGCGGTCGTCTCGTAACGGCCGGCTCGGCCCGGCCATCACCGCCCGCGGGCAAAAGCCCGCGGGCAACGGGGGCGGTCGCCCCTGTAGAACCAAGCTGGAGACATCATGACCAAGCATCTCCTTTTCGCGGCTGCATTCGCCGCCATGCCCCTCGCCGCCCAGGCGCAGCAGGTCGCGGCGACGCCGATGACGATCGAAATTCAGAACATGAAGTTCAGCCCGGCGATCCTGACGATCACCGCCGGCGCGACGGTCACCTGGGTCAATGAGGACCAGATGCCGCACACGATCGCCGACAGGGAGCGCGCGTTCCGCTCGGCGGCGCTCGACACGAAGGACAGCTTCTCGCACACCTTTGCGACGCCAGGTGAATTCACCTATTTCTGCACCTTGCACCCGATGATGGTCGGCAAGATCGTGGTCAAGCCGGCCGGCTCTTCCTCGTGACGGACGGCTTGCGGACACAGCCGTCGCCCGAAGCGCACGTCCACCTTGGCGCAGCCGCCCGGATCGGCCACATATGAGCGGGTCGGGCAAGCGGAGCGGGTGCGGATGAGTGCGGTCGAGGCGACGGCAGGGGTGGCGGAAGGCGGGCGCGATTTCATCCGCGACATCGTCGCCGACGATATCGCCGCCGGCCGTGTCCAGGAGGTCGTGACCCGCTTTCCGCCGGAACCCAACGGCTATCTGCATATCGGCCACGCCAAGGCGATCTGCCTCAGCTTTGGCGTCGCCGAGGAGTTCGGCGGCCATTGCAACCTGCGTTTCGACGACACCAACCCGGCGAAGGAAGAGCAGCAATACATCGACGCGATCGAGCGCGACGTGCGTTGGCTCGGCTTCCGCTGGGACGGGAAGGTGCGCCACGCCTCCGATTATTTTGACCGGCTCTATGAGTGGGCCGAGCACCTGATCCGCCACGGCCATGCCTACGTCGACGACCAGTCCCCGGAAGAGATGCGCGCCGCCCGTGGCACGTTGACCGAACCCGGCCGCGACAGCCCGTGGCGCAACCGCAGCCCGGCCGAGAACCTCGACCTGTTCAGCCGCATGCGGGCCGGCGAGTTCCCCAACGGCGCCCGCGTGCTGCGCGCCAAAATCGACATGGCCGCCGGCAACATCAATCTGCGCGACCCGGTGCTCTACCGCATCCTGCACGAGGCGCACCCGCGCACCGGCACCAAATGGTGCATCTACCCGACCTACGATTTCGCGCACGGCCAATCGGACGCGATCGAGGGCGTGACGCACTCGATCTGCACGCTCGAATTCGAGGATCACCGCCCGCTTTACGACTGGTTGATCGAGCATCTGCCGGTGCCGTCGCGGCCGCGGCAATACGAATTCGCGCGGCTCAGCCTCGCCTACACGGTGATGTCGAAGCGCTTTCTGAAGCGGCTGGTCGATGAAGGGCGGGTCGCCGGCTGGGACGACCCGCGCATGCCGACGCTGGCCGGGCTGCGGCGGCGCGGCGTGCCGGCCGCGGCGATCCGCGAATTCGTCCGCCGCATCGGCGTCGCACGCGCCAACAGCACCGTCGATCTGGCGATCTTCGAGGCGGCGCTGCGCGACACGCTGAACAAGAGCGCGCCGCGCCGCATGGCCGTGCTGCGGCCGTTGAAGCTCGTCATCGAGAATTACCCGGACGGCAAAGCCGAAGAGATCGAGGCGGTCAACAACCCGGAGGATCCCGCCGCCGGGACAAGGCGGATCCGGTTCGGCCGTGAGCTCTATATCGAGCGCGACGACTTCCTCGAGGACCCGCCGAAGAATTTCTACCG
>DATEKP010000255.1:0-5532 GCA_035277405.1 Allostellaceae bacterium
CGCTTCCAGCACGCCGGCGACCAGCGCGGCCGCCCCGCCTCCCCTGCCCGCGTCGAGCGCCCGCTCGAGCCGCGCCGTGCCGAACGCCTCGCCGTCCGCCGCAAACGCCTCCGTGATGCCGTCGCTGTAAAGGAACAGCGCGTCGCCCGGGCGCAGCACGGTCTCCGCGATCGCGCACGGCATATCGGCGTCGACGCCGAACGGGATTCCGGTCGCCGGCAGCATTTCGCGTCCGCCGTCGCGCCGCAGCAGGTAGGGCGGGTTATGGCCGGCATTGCAGTAGCGCATGACGCCGCTGCGCAGATCGAGCACGCCGTAGAACAGCGTCACGAACATCGCCGCCGCATTGTCGGCGGCGAGCAGTCGGTTGGCCGCTGCCATCGCCGCAATCATGTCGTCCTCGCCGGCGACCCCGCGCAGCACCGTGCGCGCCATCGCCATGAACAACGCGGCCGGGATGCCTTTTCCCGACACGTCGGCGACCGTGACCGCGAGCCGGTCCGGGTCAAGCAGGTAATGATCGTAGAAATCGCCGCCGATCTCGCGCGCCGGATGCATTTCGGCGCAGAGATCGACGCGCGCGCCGGCGCCGTCGGCCGGCCAACGCGGCGGCAGGATCGACCGCTGGATTTCGGCGGCGGCGCGCATCTCCTCGCGGCGCCGCTGCTTCGCGTCGATTTCGGCGGCCATGCCGGCGAAAGCGCGCGCGAAGCTTGCCACCGCGCCCGGCTGATGCGCCAGCTCCGCCAGCGCCGCCGGGTCGTATTCGTCGCGCGCCAGCGCCTCGGCGGCGTAGGTCAGAGAGGCCAGCGAGCGGTTCATCGCCGCCAGCCGGCCGCCCAGCTCCTTGATGATTTCGACGCCGATCGACGGGTTTTCGGCGCTGAGGCGCAACAGGCTTGCGCGCTCGATGCGCACGACGACCAGATAACTGCGTGCGATGACCGTGGCGCTGCGCGGCAGGTCGGTGAAGACGCCGAGCTCGCCGATGATGCGGTGCCGCCCGACTGTCGCCATGTGGACCGGCCCGGCCGGCAGCTCGGCCAAGATGTCGGCCTCGCCTTCGAGGATCGCGCAGGCGAAGTCGCCCGGCTCGCCCTCGCGCATGACCGTCGCGCCGGCCGGATAGGTGGCAAAGCGGCACTCGGCCGCGATCGCCAGCAATGCCGCCCGGTCGAAGCGCGCGAAGATCGGGTGCGGCGCCAAAATCTCGGCGATTTCCTCGGCCGGCGCCGCGAGCGGAGCGGAAGTCGCCGTGGGCGCCCGAGGCGACATCGCCCGGTGCTCCTTCTCCAATTACCCCTCTCCGCCCCCGGGGGCGGAGAGGGCAGGGTGAGGTGGGGGATTCCAGAGCGCTTGCCGGTACCCACCTCCCCCTCCCAATCGCTGGCGCGATTGGGCCCCTCCCTCTCCCCCCTGAAGGGCGGAGAGGGACAATAGTTCGGGCTACTCCCAGAAGGCCATGACGATCCTCTGATTGTCGTCGAGGATCAGGTCGAGGCGGTTTGGGTTGTGGACGATGCCGGCAACCCCGTGGGTCGGCACGATGACGCGGAAGCCGCGCGGCAGGTCCTCCTCGCGCACGGTTCCGGCGGCGCCGGCCTGGGCCTTGCCCTTCTCGGCGAATTTCTTGCCGATGCAATCCTTGCAGTCGATCGCCTTGACCGTGGCGTGGGTAGTGCCCGGAATCTGCTTCAGCTCCAGCGCGTTGGCGCCGGCGCGCACGCGCACCCCCTTGTAGGGTCCGCCGCCTTCGAGCGTGAACATTGCGGTGACCGGGACAAACCCGTCGGCCTTCTGCGACTGCTCGGGGCTGGTCGCGATGAACTGCAGGTCGAGCACGTCGTCGGCCGGCTTGCCGTAGAAGAACGGCACGAGCTGCGGCGAACTCCAGCCGGCCGAGCTGGTCAGCCCGGTGACGCGGACCAGATCGACCTTCGGCTCCATCGCGGTGCGGATCACCTCGATGCCGGTGACGTACAGGATCGGCATGTCGAGCGCCCGGGTGGCGCCGGACGGCCCGGCCGCCCCCTGCCCCTCGCCCATATAGCCGGCCGGCGGGCCGCCACCCGAATCGGCCTGTGCACCGGCGGGCGGCGCGCCCTGCGCCAATGCCGACGCGACCATGCCGGCTTCGATGACGAGCGCCGCCAGCGCGGCGCCGATGATGCGGCCGATCCGTGTCATCCCCCACCTCCCGTTGCGAGTGCATGCTGGCTTGGTTGCGGTCGCGCCGCTGCGCGATCGGGCGCCGCCGGATCGAGCCGCTCGCCGATCTCGTCGAGCAGATCGAGCACGAGGTCGGTCGCGCGCATCTTGGTCATCCGGCAATAGGTCGTCTCGGCACTGGCGAAGCAGCCGTTTTCGCTGAGCTTGTTGACCGGCTCGCCGCCGCCGCAGACGCTGAAATATTGGCAGCCCTGCCGGCACAGCTCGACGCCGGCGCCGATGTCGGCGAGCATCCTGTGCAAGGCCGGCCGGTCGGCCATGTCGAGAAGCCGGTCGCGGTTGACGTTGCCGATGATGAAATCACCGTACTCGGCATTTTTCAGGCCGAGCAGCTCCGGCGAGAAGGTCGCGACGTTGCCCGACCAATCCATGCTGAGGATCGCGAACGGCTCGACCATCTGGTTGAAGTAGACTGCCTCCTCCGGGCGCACCACCAGCCGGGTCGCCTCGTCGATCTCGCGGATGAAGGAAAACGCGCCGGGCGCGGCGGCGGCGAGCCGCCAGAACTCGCGCAGAAAGCGGTAATAGGAATCGGCGATGCCAGCCTGCGCGAACGCGCGCGAGACATGCCCGCCCTCGCTCTCCTCGACATTGAAGCAGACCTGCTCGATGCCTTCGGCGCGGTAGAACTCGAACATCTCGCGCGGCGCCGCCAGGCTCTCGGCCGACAGCACCGAGATGACGTGAAACGGCACGTTGTTGCGGCGCAGCGCGCGGATGCCGGCGAGCGTCTTGTCGAACGTGCCGCGACCGCCGCGCGTCACCCGGTTCAGGTCATGCAACCGCCGCGGGCCGTCGATGCTAACCCCGACGCCGACCCGCTGCTCCTGAAAAAACCGGCACCACGCATCGTCGATCAGCGTGCCGTTGGTCTGGAAGGCGTGGGCCAGGATCAGCTCCGGCGGCTTCAGCCGATCGATCAGCGCGAAGGCGCGCCGGTAGAAATCGATCGGCAGCACCAAGGGCTCGCCGGCATGCCAGACGATTGTCAGCCCGTCCGCCGCCCAGCCGGACTGGAACACCTCGGAGAACAGATTGGCGAGCGTCGCGTCCGCCACGACCGCCTTGTTGCCGCGGTCCGGCAAATAGCAGTAGCGGCAATCGATATTGCAGAACGGCGTCGGCTGCACGACGACCAGCTGGATGCGCGGCATGGCCGGCACCGTGTCAGGCGGAAGCGGCGCCCGGGGCTACCAGTTGTGCCAGAAATTGCGCCAGTTATGCCAACCGTTGCGCCAGTTGTTCCAATTGTTCCACGGCAGGCCGAAGCCGAAATTGCCCCATGGCCCGCCGATGCCGACGCCCCAGCCGCCGCCCCAGCCGCCGTTGTGCCAGTTGCCCCAGGCGAGGCGCAGCCGGTCCGGCACCCCCATATCGCTAGTCGTCTCGCTGCGCGCCGCCGCCGACACCGCGGCACGGATCGCGGCAAGCCGCTCGCCGACAGGCTCGCGTGCGGCGGCGTTCGGCTGCGCGGCAGCCGGCTCGGTATTGGCGACCGCGGGCGGCGTCGCACCGAGCAGCACAACCGCTCCGAGCGCGCCGGAGGCGGCGAGTTCCGCGACGATCTTCAGGTATCTCTGCGGCAACGACAACGCTCCCCTCCCTTCGTCGCGGGCGGACGCAGCATGCCCGCCCAACCCAGCACCGCCCCCCGGGCAGTGCCATTCCTCAAGGTTAGACACGTTCTCGTGCCGGCGCGAGGTCGCGGCGGCAGAAGCCTAGCCCAGGTTAAACCGCACCGTCAATTTCAGCCGCGTCGCCTCGCCCGATGTCAGCCGGCGTGCTCCTTGGCCCAGCGCGCGACCTCGGCATGCGTGGCGAACCACACGCCGGGGCGCGACCGCGCCAGGCGGATCAATTCCTCGATGATCCAGATGCGCGAACGATAGCCGATGACGTGCGGGTGCATCGTTAATTGGAACAGGCCGCCTTCGTCGTAGGCCGCCTCGAACTCGCGGCGGAAGATGTCGAACACGTCCGCGGGCGGCGTATAGGGGCGCAGCGCCGAAAAGCGGTTCATCATGAAATAGACCGCGTCGTCGCGCACCCATTCGACCGGCAGCTCGACGACCCCGCACGGCTGGCCGTCGAGCAGCAGCTCGTAGCAATCCTCGTCCGACATCAGCGAGGAATCGTAGAGGAGGCCCATCTCGGCCGCGATCTGCAACGTGTTCCAGCTGAAATCCCAGGACGGCGTGCGCATGCCGACCGGCCGGGCGCCGCTGACTTTTTCCAAAGTGTCGGCCGAGCGCAACATCAGATCGCGCTCGTCCTTGTAATCCAGCACCGAATTCAGCTCGTGGATCCAGCCGTGAATGCCGACCTCGTGCCCCTCGGCGACGAGGCGGCGCTGCTCGTCCGGGTGGATCAGCGCCGTCACCGCCGGCACGTAGAAGCTCGCCTTGACCCCGTACCGGTCGAGCAATTTGACGATGCGCGGCACGCCGACCCGATTGCCGAACTGGCCCCAGGCGAGCCGCCCCAGCGACTTGCCGCCATCGCGCAGATCGTTGGTCTCGTGGTCGCTGTCGAACGACAGCGCGACCGCGCAGCGCGCGCCGCCCGGCCATTGGCGCGGCCTGAGCGGCCGCCCGGCGCGCACCCGCGCGACGAGGCGTCGCCAGTGCTCCTCGGGCCACTGCCACGGTTCGAGATCGGATTGCGGTCGGCTCATCGGCGCTCTCTCCCGGCGGGCGAGATGCCGAGAGTGGTCGGAGCGGTGAGATTCGAACTCACGACCCTCAGCACCCCATGCTGATGCGCTACCAGGCTGCGCTACGCTCCGACCGGCCGTCCTGGCGACGTGCCGATCATACCGGCCCGCGCCCGGCTGCGCAACGCGCCCTCCGCCCGTTGCGCAACGCCGTCATCCGCGCGCAGGCGAGGCGAAGGCCGGGATAATAAAGAGTGGGGAGCTAAGCCGGCAAAACTGCGGAAGCGGCGCGAGGCGGTTACTTGATCTTGGCTTCCTTGAAGATGACGTGCTTGCGCGCCACCGGGTCGAACTTCTTCAGTTCGAGCTTGTTGGTCTTTGTCCGCGGGTTCTTCTTCGTCACGTAGAAAAACCCGGTGTCGGCGCTGCTGACGAGCTTGATCAGAACGGTGTTGGTCTTCGCCATCGGCCGCCTCGCGGGTAGGAAATCAACGCTGGCGTGAAGATAGCGCGAGGTCGGCTGCTGTCAAGGCATGCCCCGCCGGCGCGCCCTCGGCGACCTGCGTCGCCGCCGGCAGCGCGTTGAGCGCCGCGGTGTACAGCGCCGGGCTCGCCAGCAGCCGCTCCGCCACCTGCAGATCGACCGCCGG
>DATEKP010000256.1:0-2460 GCA_035277405.1 Allostellaceae bacterium
CCGCCAGCTTCAATGCCGGGTGCCGCCGCCTTGCTCCTCGCTGCGCGGCTCGACGGCCGCCATCTCGACCAGCGCCGTCAATAATTCGGCGCGGGCGTCGAGGTCGGCGGCTTCGAGCAGCGCCTGCTTCTCGCTCGGCGCGAACGGGCAGGCCATCGCCAAGGAGGTCACGAGGTATTCGCCGGGCGCCTTTTCGATCGCCTCGAAATCGGCCGTGATCTTGCGTTGTCCGAAATAGCCGCGCAGCCCGCGCAAGAGGCGCTGGCGATCGAACCCGGGTTCCGGCGGCCGCGCGCGGTCGGCGGCGAACGGCCCCCAGTCCGGGACGATGCGGCGATAGCCCGAAAGCAGCGGCAATTCCTCGACGATGCGGAAGCGCGAGACGCCGGTCAGCGTGATCAGATAGCGCCCGTCGTCGGTCTCGCTGAACTGGGTCAGCCGCCCGGCGCAGCCGACCGGATAGACCGGCGGATCGGCCCCGCCTCCGCCGCGATTGTCGTCCTGCGGCTGGCTCGGCTGCACCATGCCGATCAGCCGCTCGCCGGCCAAGGCATCGCGCGTCATCGCCAGATAACGCGGCTCGAAGATGTTGAGCGGCAGCCGGCCGCGCGGCAACAGCAGGACGCCGGTCAACGGGAAAACCGGCAAGACCTGCGGCAGGATCATCGGCTCGCGCGTGCTCGGCCGATCGCTCATCAGAGGCTGCTCCCCACCGCAGCTCCGCTCACGAAAACATCAGCGACGACAGGCGCCGCCGTGCGCTCAAGGTCAATGGATCGCTCGGCCCCATGACCTCGAAGAACTTGACGAGCTGCTTGCGCGCCCCCTGATCATCCCACTCGCGGTCGCGCTTGAACAGGGTCAGCAATTCGTCGATCGCCGCCTCGCGCTCGCCGGCGCCGAACAGCGCCGTCGCCAATTCGAAGCGCGCCGCGTGGTCGTCCGGGTCCTGCTGCAGACGGGCGCGCAATTTGCCGGCCGATCCGATCGCCTTCTGCCCCTGCTCGGCGAGGTCGAGGGCCGAGCGCGCCGCCGCAATCTCGGCGTGCCGCGCCAAGTCCTTGCCGGCGCGGTTCAACACCTCGGCGGCCTGCTTCAGCTCGCCGCGGCCAATCAATGCCCGCGCCAGGCCGGCCAGCGCCTCGGCGTTGTCGGGTTCGCGCTGCAGCACCTGCGTATAGAGCGCCGCGGCGGTGTTGTGGTCGCCGCCCTGCGCCGCCTCCTTCGCCATCTCGATCGCCTGCTCGACCGGCGAGGGGCCGCCGCTGCCGCCGCCGAGGCGCTGCACGAACTGCTTGACCTGGCTCTCCGGCAATGCGCCGACAAAGCCGTCGACCGGCCTGCCGTCCTTGAAGGCATAGACCGCGGGGATCGACTGGATGCGCATCTGCTGCGCGATCTCGGGATTGTCGTCGATGTTGAGCTTGACCATGCGCACGGCGCCGTTGGCCGCCTTGACGACCTTTTCGAGGATCGGCCCCAATTGCTTGCACGGCCCGCACCACGGCGCCCAGAAATCGACGATGACCGGCTGGTCGAACGAGGCGTCGATGACCTCGGCCATGAAATCGGCCGTGCCGACATTCTTGACCACCGGCGCGCCGGCGGCCGCCGCGCCGCCGATCAAGGGTTCGCTCGCCATGCCTTATTCTCCCCGCGGACCTCGCTGCAAACATGGCGGCAGCCCGCCGCGATGACAAGCGCCGCCGCAGGCTAGCCGGCGCCGAAATCAACGAGACGCGGCGCATGCCCGCGGGCGGCGATAAAGCGCAGCAGATCGGCGGGCGCGATCGCGGTGGTGCGGTCGTTTTCGAGCGGATGGTAGTTGAGCGGGTCGTGGTCGAGCATGAAGCGGTCGAGCGCGACCGTGACCCGGTGCGCCGTGTCGTTGATCAGCGCGAACGGCGTCACCGCGCCGGGGCGCACCCCGAGCGCTTCATAGAGCAGATCGGGGCTGCCGAACGAGAAGCGCGGCGCGCCGAGCGCGGCGGCCAGCCGTTTCAGGTCGATCGACCGCTCCTCCAGCGCGACGACGAGCCACAGCCCGCCTTTCTTGTCCTTCAGAAAAAGGCTCTTGCAATGACCGCCCGGCAATTCGCCGCGCAGTGCCGTCGCCTCGGCGACGGTGAAGACGGGCGGGTGTGTGTAGGTGCGATGTGCGATATCGAGCGCATCGAGGACGGCGAAGAGCTGTTCGGGCGTTGCCGGCATCGCCGCACGATGCGGCGCCCGCAGGGCCGGCGCAAGCCCTTGCAACCCCCCACCCCGGATATGATATGGATCGGCCGGACGCGGGTGTAGCTCAGGGGTAGAGCACAACCTTGCCAAGGTTGGGGTCGAGGGTTCGAATCCCTTCGCCCGCTCCAGATTTCCTCAAGGAAATGAGTTGCTTAGAACGGCCCTCCGGGGCCGTTTTTTGCTTCCCCGACCTGGATGATGAAACCGGGGAAGCATGGGGGA
>DATEKP010000257.1:0-3223 GCA_035277405.1 Allostellaceae bacterium
GGGTCCAGCGCAGGCGGTATGTCGACTGCCCCTCGACTCCCGCTTGCGCGGGAATGACGATCCCACCCAAGGCAACGATGCTCTAACTTCTTGAAAACTGGCGACCCCGGCAGGATTCGAACCTGCGACCACCTGCTTAGAAGGCAGGTGCTCTATCCAGCTGAGCTACGGGGTCGGCGGCAGAACCGGGCGCGCGCAAGCGGCGGGCGCCGAGGCCTCAGCTGCGCACGCGGTCATAGCGGAAATTGTCGGCGTAGCTTTTCGATTTCGGGCTGCGCGCGCGCGGTTCGATCAGCGTGTAGTCGAGACCATGCTTGTCGGCAAAGGCGATCGCCTCCTCCTGCGTCGCAAAGCGCAGCCGGATCTGGTTCAGCGTGTCGGCGGCGCTCGACCAGCCCATCAGCGGGTCGGGATCGCGCGGGCTGGCCGGCTCGTATTCGAGCAGCCAGTTGCGGGTTTGCGCCCGCCCCGCCTGCATCGCGGTTTTGGCCGGCCGGTAGATGCGTGCCAGAGCCATCGCGCCCAATTCCCGTTGTTCCTGCCGCGCACCCGGCGGCGATGGTCGGGGCGAGAGGATTCGAACCTCCGACATCCTGCTCCCAAAGCAGGCGCTCTACCAGGCTGAGCCACGCCCCGCCGCCGGCCATAAATATGGCATTGCGCGCCGCGTTTTAACCGATCGCCGACGCTTGCGGCAACTGCCGCGCGCCGCTCAGCCGGCGCGGCGGCCGCTCCACTCCTCGGTCGCGGCGGGAATTTCGCGGTGCAGCAGCTCGAACACGCAGCCCAAGAGGTCGCGTCGATGAAACGGGGACGGGATGAATTCGTCGCGGCCGCGCCCGCGCAGGAACGGGCGGCGCGCGACGTCGCCGGTGTAGAGCGCCTTGAGCCATGGCTGACGAGCGCGAATCTGGCGGACCGTGGTGGGGCCGTCGAGCATGCCTGGCAGGTCCATCGCCGCCACTGCCAGCGCAAACCGGCCGGCGGCGGCGGCGCGGATCGCGGTGACGCCTTCGGCGGCCGCGGTCACCGCGAAGCCGGCGTCGCGCAGGATCCTTTCGCACAACTGCCGCCGCTCGCCCGCGTTGTCGATCAGCAGAATTGGCTGTCCCTCGGGGTACATCGGAATGGCTTTCGTCCGCAACTTGCGCGAGCATTTATTGATCCAAATTATTGCCGAGTCGGTTAACGGCAACGGATTTCTGTTCCAAGTTCACCGATCTTTTGCAAGCATTCGAAGTATTCAGGATTATATTTTATTTTATCAAAATGCGCGCAACCGCGCGGCAACGCCGTCGCCGCGAGGCCGCCGATCACACCGCCAGCAGCAGCCGCGTCAGGTCCTCCGGCATGCTCAACATCGGATAATGCCCAGTATCGAGCTCGCCCCAGCGCGCGCCGAGCCGCTCGGCGGTGCGGCGCTGATGCGCCTCGCCGGGGTTTTGCGCCCGCCGGCACCAGATGACGCTGGTCCCCGGCCATTGCTGCGACCAGAACGATGGGAGCCGGACCGGCTCTTGGTAGATGCCGATCGGGTGCTGCGTGTAGCGCTCGAGCGCCCAGGCGCGGGTCGCCGGGTCGAGATCGGCGAACAGCCGGGTGGCGGCGTCCTCGCGCGACGGGCCGGCGGTCAGCCCGTCGCCGCCCGCCACCGCCGTCGAGCGCGTAACGATGTCGCGAATCTTCTCGCCGTCGAACAGCGCCAGCGCATCGACAAACGTCAGCCGGCGGACGCGTTCGCGCGCCAGTTCGGCGGTCCGGCAGACGACCATGCCGCCCGAACTGGTGCCGACCAGCACGACATCGCGCAGGTCCTCGTAAAACAGCAGCCGCGCGATTTCGTCGGCCTGCGTCTCGGTGGTGATGCCGGGGCGCACCGCGCCCGCGCGCTCGCCGCAGCCGTCGAGGCTCGGGGCGTAGACCTGGTGGCCGGCCGCGCGCAGCCGCTGCGCCACCTTCTGCCAAATCCAGCCGCCTTGATAAGAACCGTGCACCAGTACGTAGGTTGCCATGCTTTGCATCCTTCAGCCGCATCCCGCCGCCCCGGCGAACGGCAACGCCGGGTGCGCGGAGGCCGATTGTGGCGACGGTCGGCGCGCCGGGAAAGCGGTCTCGTCCGAGAGACGCGGGTGACCCCGCCGGAGACACCCGCGCCAACTCGACAGAGCCGCCGTTGGCTTGCTAAAACCGGCTCGCCAGGACAGCCGGCTCACACGCGGGTGTGGCGGAATGGCAGACGCGGCAGACTCAAAATCTGCTGTCCGAAAGGACGTGGGGGTTCAAGTCCCTTCACCCGCACCACCGCCTGCGCGATCGGCACGGTCGAGCGGGCGGCCCAAAGCTGCAGGTTGCGGCGCCGGCCGTCTGGCCGGAAGATGACCGACACTCCGAACGCCATAAACCCCCTCACCCCAACCCTCTCTCCGATGGGGGAGAGGGGCAGACAAGCTACAGTCCCGGCGGCTTTGTCACCTGGAAGCTCTGGCGCCCTTCGATGCGCCGGAGCCAGCCGGCGAGCGCCGGGTGCTCGCCGAGCGCTGCTTCGCCCTCGGGCTGGCGGCTGAAGTAGCACAGCAAGGGCACGACCATCAGGTCAGCGAGGCTGATCCGCTCGCCGGCGAGGAACGGCTGTTCGCCTTGCAGCCGCGCGATTTCCGACAGCACGAGGCGGGCGCGCGGCAGCGCCCTTTCGACAGCCTCTTCATCGGCCGGCAAGCCGAGGCGCGGCGCCAGCACCCGGTTGAAGATCACGCCGTGGGCGATCGACGGCCAGCCATAGGCATCGACGATGCCGATGATCTGGTTCATCCGGGAGAATTCGTGCAGGTCGGTCGATTGTAGCGGCGAGGCCGGAAAGCCCTCGTCGATGTAGCGCATGATCGCCTGCGCCTCGTAAAGCGCGAAGCCGTCATGCTCGAAGGCCGGTACCTTGGCGAACGGATGGCGCGACAGATGCGGCTCTTGCTGGTGCTCGCCAAAGCCGAGCTCGACGAGGTCGTGCGCGACGCCCTTTTCGGCGAGCGCGAGCCGGACGCTCCACACATAGGTGCTGCCCGCCGGACCATAGACGATCGGCCGCGCCATCCTTCGCTCTCCCCGGCTTAGCTCAGCGACGAGGGCGAGAGATTGCTTCGCTCCGCCTGCAATGACAACCGGAGACCGTAGGACGGTCCCATCGAGGGGCACTGAAATGCGATCGCGGAATGACGATTCCATACGATCG
>DATEKP010000258.1:0-3390 GCA_035277405.1 Allostellaceae bacterium
GCGGCGGCCGGCCTGCGCGCCGCCGCCGCGTGCGGCTTCGCCGCCGGCCTGCCATTCGACATCCCGCCCGTCGGCGAAGACGAGGATACGGCGCCGGGCCCACTCGTCCTGCCGCTCGGCCGGCGCGGCGCGCCGCGCGCCTTTGTCGATCTGCACAACGACGTGAGCGCTGCCGACATTGCGCTGGCTGCGCGCGAAGGCTACGGCGCCGCCGAGCACCTGAAGCGCTACACGACGCTCGGCATGGGCACCGACCAGGGCAAGACCGGCAACATTGCCGGGCTCGCCCTGCTTGCCGCCGCCACCGGCGGCGATGTCGCCGCTTCCGTCCCAACCACGTTCCGCCCGCCCTACGTGCCGGTCAGCTACGGCCTCCTCGCCGGGAGCGAGCGCGGTCGGCTCGCCGACCCGGTGCGCGAGACGCCGATGCACGGCTGGCACGACGCGGCGGGCGCGATGTTCGAGGATGTCGGGCAGTGGAAGCGCCCGCGCTGTTACCCGCGCCGCGGGGAGGACATGGCCGCTGCGGTGCGGCGCGAGTGCCTGGCGGCGCGCGACGGCGCCGCGCTGCTCGACGCCTCGACCCTCGGCAAGATCGAGATCGCCGGGCCCGATGCAGCGCACTTTCTCGATCGCCTCTACATCAACCGCTTGCAGCACCTCGCCGTCGGCAGCTGCCGCTACGGAGTCATGTGCCGCGACGACGGCATGGTATTCGACGACGGGGTGGTCGCCCGCCTCGCGCCCGACCGCTTCCTGATAACGACGACGACCGGCAATGCCGGCGCGGTGCTCGACTGGTGCGAGGAATGGCTGCAGACCGAATGGCCCGGCCTCGAAGTCTTCTGTACCTCGGTCACCGAAGAGTGGGCTAACGCGAGCTTGGTCGGCCCCCGCTCGCGCGAGATATTGTCGGCACTGGCGCCGGACCTCGCGCTCGCGCCGGCCGCCTTTCGGTTCATGCAGTGGCTCGAGGCGGAGGTGGCCGGCATCCCGGCGCGCATCTTCCGGGTCAGCTTTTCCGGCGAATTGTCATACGAAATCAACGTGCCGGCGGATTATGGCCTCGCCCTGTGGGAGCGGCTGATCGCGGCAGGCGCCCCCTATGGCATCACGCCCTACGGCACCGAGGCGATGCACGTGATGCGCGCCGAGAAGGGTTACATGATGGTCGGCCACGAGACCGACGGCTCGGTGACCCCGCTCGACCTCGGCCTCGCCGCGCTGGTCGCCCGCGACAAGGATTTTCTCGGCCGCCGATCGCTGGCCCGTCCCGACGCGCTGCGCCCCGACAGGAAGCAACTGGTCGGCCTCCTAACCGAGGACCCCGACGAGGTTATCCCGGAAGGCGCACCGCTGGTCGGCGAGCTCGGCGGCACGCCGCCGGTGCCGACGATCGGCCATGTCACGTCGAGCTATTATGGGCCGCGCCTCGGCCGCAGCTTCGCGCTGGCATTGCTCGCAGGCGGGCGGTCGCGCCATGGCGCGCCGGTATGGGCGGCGCTCCCCGACCATATCGTCGCCGCGCGCATCTGCCCGCCCCTTTTTTACGACAGCGACGGCAGCCTTCGCGATGGCTGAACCGCGCCATTCGCCGCTCGACGGCCTCCTGCCGTGGTCGCTCGATAATGGCGCGGTCGCGCTTGCCGAGTGCCGCTTCCTGGAGCAGATCGGTCTCAGGGCGAAACCGCCGGTGCCGGCCTATCTCGCCGGCGTGCCGTTGCCGTTGCAGCCGAACCGGGTTGCCCCGATGCGCGAATTGCGCACATTGTGGCTCGGCCCCGACGAATGGCTGGTGACCGCACCCGAGGGCTTGGCGCCCGACCTCCAAGGCCGGCTGACGCGCGCGATCGAGGGCCGCCACGCCGCCGTCGTCGATCTGTCGGCGAGCCGCATCGCGCTCGAGATCGCCGGCCCGCAGGCCCGCACGCTGTTGGAAAAAGGCTGTGGCCTCGACCTGCACCCGCGCGCCTTCGTCGCCGGGTGCTGCGCGCAAACGCTGTTCGCCAAACTGCCGGTCATCATCGACCAGCTCTCCACCGCGCCGCTCTACCGCCTGTTCGTGCGCCGCTCCGCGGCAAGCTGGCTCGCCGCATGGCTGATCGACGCCGCTCAGGAGTTCCGATTTGCGGAGTGATCAGGGGTTGCCCTGGAAGCCGGCGTTCGCGGGCATGACGGCGGAGTTGAACTGCGTGCTATAATGGCCGCATCGATCCGTGCCGGAGCGGGAGGCAGCGATGATCAACCTGGCGGGCATCGGCCATGTGCTGCTCAGGGTCGCCGATGAGGAGGCTTCGAAGCGCTTCTACCACGACGTGCTCGGCTTCCGCGTCGCCGAGCAGGACCCCGAACACGGCGGCGTGTTCATGACGCTCGGCGACGGCTTCCACACGATCGACCTGACGCAGCACCCGGCGGGAGCCGAGGCGCCGCAGCCGCAGCCCGGAGGGCGCGGCCTCGTCCACATCGCTTTCAAGGTCGGCAGCTACGCGGCGCTGCGCGAGGCCTACGCCCACCTGTTGCAGCGCGGCGTCGACATCCAGCGCGCTGTCGACCACGTCTGCCAGCGCAGCATCTATTTCACCGACCCCGACGGCAACGGCCTCGAAATCTATTACGAGATGCCGAACGCGCTCTCGCTGTCCCCCAACGGCCGCGGCGACGAGGACGAGCGCCTGCCGCTCACCCGCGCCGGCGACCCGCTGCCTGACTGGCTCGCCGAGGACTGGCCCGGCCCCGCCGCCTTCGCCAAGGTCGAGCGCCTGCGCACGAACGCCGCCGAGTAAAGACTACAGTTACACTCTGCCAAATTCGCGAGTTACGGTAACAGCCGGTCGTCCTGAGTGCGCGCTCAGCTGCAATCGCCGAACCGGTCGCCCGCCTGCCTCTGCGCCAGTGCCGCGGCGATGCGCGCGGCGGCGGCGGCGACGCGGGCGACGGCGCCAATCTCGATGTTGTCGGGCCAGCGGTCCTGCGGCATGTGGAACAGCCGGTTGCTGCCGACGAGCGTCAGATAGCGCCCGCCTTTGCGATGGATGTCGCGGGTCTCGCCGCTCGGCACCGTATCGAGCGATGCAAGCCGGTGCGGCTGCCCGGCGCGGCCGAGTTCGGTCGCCGCCAGACCGCGCAGCTCCGGGCTCGCCGACATGACCGACAACTCGCCGCCGGCGGCGCCGAGATTGGCGCCCCAATGCAGCCATGTCGCCCGCTCCTCCCAGCCCGGCCGGCGGGCGACGAAATCGTCGAGGCCGAGATGGCCCAATTCGTGACCGCTGTTGGCGGTTAGCACGACCGGACGCTCGCGCGGCGCCGCCAGCAGTGCGCGCAGGCATTCGAGCCAGCACACGATGCCGCCGCCGCGCTCGGCGCTCGATTGCCACCACGAGCTGC
>DATEKP010000259.1:0-3514 GCA_035277405.1 Allostellaceae bacterium
TGAAGTCCATGTCACCCAGATGGTCCTCATCGCCAAGGATGTCAGAAAGCACCGCGAAGCTGTTGCCCTCCTTGATGAGGCCCATGGCGATGCCGGCGACGGGCCGCTTCAGCGGCACGCCGGCATCCATCAGCGACAGCGAGGCGCCGCAGACCGAGGCCATGGAAGAGGAGCCGTTCGATTCGGTGATCTCCGAGACCACCCGCACGGTATAGGGGAAGCTCTCCTTGGGCGGCAAGAGCGGATGCACGGCGCGCCAGGCGAGCTTGCCATGGCCGATCTCACGCCGCCCGGGCGACCCCATGCGCCCGGCCTCGCCGGTCGAATAGGGCGGGAAATTGTAGTGCAGCAGGAAGTGCTCGCGGTATTCGCCTTCGAGCGCGTCGATGATCTGCTCGTCCTGGCCGGTGCCGAGCGTCGCGACGACGAAGGCCTGCGTCTCGCCGCGGGTGAACAGCACCGAGCCGTGCGCCCGCGGCAGGATGCCGACCTGACAGTCTATCGGCCGCACCGTCCGGGTGTCGCGGCCGTCGATGCGCGGCTCGCCGCGCAGGATCGCGCCGCGCACGATCTCCTTCTCGAGATCCTTGAACAGCTTGAAGCCGAGCGCCCGCGCATCCTCGCTGTCGAACAGCGCGGCAATGCCCACTTTGGCCGCGTCGAGCCGGTTGCTGCGTTCCTGCTTGCCGCGCTCGCGGTAGGCCGCCTCGATCTGCGGTCCGACGGCCTCGCGCAGGCGCTGCTCGATCGCGGCCTTCTCGGCCGGCGGCTCGGCGAGCGCCCACGGGTCCTTGGCGCAGGTCTCGGCCAGCTCGATGATCGCATCGATCACCGGCTGAAAGCTCTGGTGGCCGAAGGTCACGGCGCCGAGCATCGTCTCTTCCGACAATTCCTTGGCTTCGGATTCGACCATCAGCACGCCCTGCTGCGTGCCGGCGACGACGAGGTCGAGCTGCGAGCGCGGCAGGTCATCGAGGCTCGGGTTCAACACGAACTGCCCGTCTATAAAGCCGACGCGGCAGCCGCCGATCGGCCCGAGGAATGGGATGCCCGACAGGGTCAGCGCCGCCGAGGCGCCGACCAGCGCCACGATGTCGGGATCGTTTTCCAGATCATGGCTCAGGACCGTGCAGACAACCTGAGTCTCGTTCAGAAAACCGGGCGCGAACAACGGCCGGATCGGCCGGTCGATCAGCCGCGACGTCAGCGTCTCTTTCTCCGAGGGCCGGCCTTCGCGCTTGAAAAAACCGCCGGGAATCTTGCCGGCGGCGAAGGTTTTTTCCTGGTAGTTGACGGTCAGCGGAAAGAAATCCTGGCCCGCTCTCGCCGACTTCGCTGCAACGGCAGTGCACAATACCGTGGTCTCGCCATAGCTCGCCAGCACCGCCCCATCGGCCTGCCGCGCCACCTTCCCCGTCTCCAGCACGAGGCGGCGTCCGCCCCACATCAATTCCTTACGAAAGACCTGAAACATTCCTCTTCATCCTTCCAGACAGAAGGACGGCGCGCGGGCCTTCCCGGCGCACCGTCCGCGGCGGGCCATCCCGCCGCCGGCCGACATCTTGTGACGTCATACGCCAACGCATATGGCGATTCGCCCTTGGACCGCAATCCATTCATCATTTCGGGCGCCGCGCCTGCGGGAGCAGCGGTTCGCATTCCCGGCAAACGCCGGGACCCACCCCGGAAGTGACAGAGCGGTCGAACGTGGGTCCCGGCTTTTGCCGAGAATGCAGAGAGCTTTGCGGGTCAACGCCGCAGGCCGAGGCGCCCGATCAGCGTCGTGTAGCGCTCGGCATCCGATCGCCGCAGGTAATCCAACAGGCGGCGGCGCTGCCCAACCATGACCAGCAGGCCGCGCCGCGAGTGGAAATCCTTCTTGTGGCTCGCCAGGTGGTCGGTCAGGTTGCGGATGCGCTCCGACAGGATCGCCACCTGCACCTCCGGCGACCCGGTGTCGCCGCTCTTGACCGCGTACTCGCCGATAAGCGCCTGCTTGCGCTCGGGGGTGATCGACATCGGGCTGTCCCTTCAACGATTGATGACCCGCACGGGCCGCAAGGCGCCGCGCTCGACCCGCGCCAGCGCGACCAGCAGGCCGCCGCAGCGCGCGCCGACCGTAGTGCCATCGCGAAAATGCGCGAGCCGCTCCCGCTCCTCCTCGTCGCACGGCACGACACTCTGGCCGTGGCGCAGGCGAACCGCTTCTTCTGCCGTGACGGCGAGCGCCGGGATGTCGTCCAGCGCCGTCTCGATCGGCAGCAGGTGCGCGGAGGCGGCGAGACTATGCCCAAGCCCCACCGCGCATTCCAGCGAAATCGCCTGCGTCTCGTCGAAGCGGCCGACCGCCAGCCGGCGCAGCTCAACGACATGGCCGAGCGTGCCGAGCGCCGCCGCCAGGTCGCGGGCGAGGGCACGAATATAGGTGCCGGCGCCGACCGTCGCGGTGAAATCGGCATGATCGGGATCGGGCACGCCGAGCAGGCAGAATTTGGCGATCTCGACCGGGCGGGCGGCGATCTCGGGCGGCTGGCCGGCGCGCGCCAGCGCGTAGGCGCGCCGGCCGGCGATCTTGATCGCCGAGTAAGGCGGCGGGCGCTGCAAGATCGTGCCGGTGAAGTCCGGCAAGATGGCGGCGATCGCGGCGGCATCGGGCCGCGCCGCGCTCTCGCCGATCACGGCGCCGTCGCTGTCGTCGCTGTCTGTGGCGACGCCCCAACGGATGCGGAAGCGGTAACGCTTATGGCCGGCGGCGGCGGACTGCAGCGTCTTCGTCGCCTCACCCAGCGCGAGCGGCAGTATCCCGGTGGCCAGCGGGTCGAGCGTCCCGGCATGGCCGATTTTGGCGCCGGTCGCCCGTTTGACGTCGGCAACCACCCGCGCCGAGGTCATGCCGGCAGGCTTGTCGATGACCAGCCAACCGTGCAGGTCGCGGTTAGCGCCCCTCGCCATCCGCGTCGGATTGCGGCTGCAGGTCGCGCTCGATATCGGGGCGGTGCAGCAGCGCTTGGATGCGGGCGGCGCTGTCGAACGCGGTGTCGAGGGCGAAGACGAGATTGGGCGCCTGCCGCAAGTCGACCGAGCGGGCGATGCGGCCCTTGAGGAACGGCGCACAGCGCTTCAGGCCGGCCAAAATCTCGGCGGCATTGGCGCCCCCCAGCGGCATCACGAAGGCGGTGGCGTTCTTCAGGTCGGGGCTGACCCGCACTTCGGTCACCGTAACGTCGGCATCGCGCAGAACGGGGTCGCGCAATTCGCCCGGCCGCAGCAATTGCGCCAACGCATGGCGCAATTCCTCGCCGACCCGCAACTGCCGCTGCGAGGCGGCGCGCGGCCCCGGCGCATGCTCTCTATCGTGTCGTTTGGACATGTCCACAACCAGCGGGTCGTAAAGCCCCTCACCCTGTCCCTCTCCCCGTAAACGGGGAGAGGGGACGATACGGCACGGGCATAAAAAGGCACCCAAGCAGCTAGTCGGGCATCGCCGAACCTCTCCCTCTCCCCGCGAGCGGGG
>DATEKP010000260.1:0-10593 GCA_035277405.1 Allostellaceae bacterium
CGATCTCGCGCGTGGGGTCGATGAAGCGACGGTCGGCGACCTGTGGCGGGCGATCGACGCGCACGCCGTGCTGGTGTTTCATGACCAGAACCTCAGCGACCGGCAATTGCACGATTTCGCGGCGCGGTTCGGCGAGTTGGAGATCGGCCGCTCGGCCTTGCGGCCGGGCCGGCGGCGGCTCGCGATCCCGCAGATCGGCGACATCTCGAACCTCGACGAGGACAACCGGCTGCGCGCCCGTGACGACCGGCGGCGCCTCGACGCGCTCGGCAATCGCCTGTGGCACACCGACGCCTCCTACATGCCGGTGCCGGTCGTGCTCGGCATGCTGTTCGCGGTGACGGTGCCGCCACCCTCGCCGTGGGGCGGCGGCGAGACCGAGTTCGCCGATATGCGCGCCGCCTACGACGCGCTCTCCGACGCGCAAAAGGCGGCGCTCGACGGTCTCGTCGTCGAGCACGACGTGTTCTGGTCGCGCGGCCAGATCGGCTTCACCGAATTTCCGTCCGGCGAGCGCGAGCAGTACCCGCCGTCGCGTCAGCGCCTGGTGCGCCGCCATCCGGGGTCGGGGCGCCAATGCCTCTACCTCTCGGCGCACGCCTCGCACATCGTCGGCTGGCCGGTGCCGGAGGGGCGCCTCCTGCTCGCCGACCTCAACGAGCACGCGACCAGGCGCGAATTCGTCTACAGCCATCAGTGGCGGGTCGGTGACCTGGTGATCTGGGACAACCGCGACACGATGCATCGCGGCCGGCCGCACGACGAGAGCCGGCCGCGCGACCTGCGGCGGGCGACGACGCTCGATATCGGCTCGACCCTCGACGAGGCGGCGTGATGGTGAGCGACACCTACGAAATCTACGCGGTCCGCTACGCCCATCACGAGCGGCGGGCGCGCGACAATTTCTACGGCGGCGACCCGCATGACGGGCCGATGCCGCTCGACTACTTCGTCTGGGCGATCCGCAACGACGAACGCACGCTGGTCTTCGACACTGGGTTCGACGCGGCGATGGCCGCGAAGCGCCGCCGCGAATTTCTGCGCCCGCCGCGCGACGGCCTCATGGCGATCGGCGTCGATCCGGCGACGGTCAAGGACGTCGTGATCAGCCACATGCATTACGACCACGCCGGCAACCACGACCTCTTCCCCAACGCGACCTTTCACCTGCAGGACCGCGAGATGGCGTTCTGCACCGGCCGCTGCATGTGCCATGCCGATCTGCGCCGCTCGTTCGAGGCGGACGACGTGGCGGCGATGGTCGGGCGGGTGTTCGCGGGACGCGTGCAGTTTCACGACGGCGACGACGAGATCGCCCCTGGCATCACGGCGCACCATGTCGGCGGCCACACCGCCGGGCTGCAATTCCTGCGCGTCAAGACGGCGCGCGGCTGGGTCGTGCTGGCCTCGGACGCGGCGCATTTCTACGCCAATTTCGAGCAGATGCGGGCCTACGCGACGGTCTACAATGTCGGCGATATGCTCGAAGGCTTCGCCCGGCTGAAGCGGCTGGCGACATCCCCGCAGCACGTCATCCCCGGCCACGACCCGCTGGTGTTGCGCCGCTATTCGCCGCCGCAGCCCGCTCTCGAAGGCCTCGCCGTCCGCCTGGACGTGCCCCCGCGCGAGGGCTGACGCCGTTGCTCACCCTCTCCGCCCCTGGGGGCGGAGAGGGCGGAGTGAGGTGGGGGATCCCAGAGGCGCCGGCCGAGACCCACCTCACCCTCCCAGCGCTGCGCGCTGGGCCCCTCCCTCTCCCCCCTGAAGGGCGGAGAGGGGATTTTGGCAAGACCTGGCTATTCCGCCGCCGCGCGCTGTTGCGGGCGCAGGCCGGGCATGTAATCGACGCTGACCGGCTGGTTGGTCTCGAACGGGTCCTTCAGGTCGAATTCCTTCGCCATCTCGCGCACCACCGGCAAGACCTCCTCGCCCATCAGGCGGATGCAGGTCTTGGCGTCCTCGTGCGTGACCGTGCCGTCATTGCCCCACATGCCGAGGATGCCGGGCCGCGTCTCCTCCAGCAGAATGCGCAGCTTGGCGATCACCTGCTTTGGCGTGCCGGCGATGATCATCAACTCTTCCATCTGCTTTTCGAGGTCCGGGCGGTAGCGCGGGTTTTTCGACACGCCCGAGGCGAACTCGACAAAGGCGCGGCGGTTGGCCGGGCTGCCATAGCCCGATGGGGTCGACCACACCGGGTGCGCAAGGCCAGTGAACTCGCCCTGCATCCAGCGGAACTGGGCGGCGTTCTTGACCGCCTTTTCCTCGGTCTCGGCGACATGGATCTGCTTCAAGAGGCCGTGATAGGCCGGGCCGCCCTGGAAGCCGGCTTCGGCCGCATGCTGGTCGTAGATCTGCCAGATCTGCTTGGTGCGATCGATCGGCGTGTTGAGCGCGATGTAGGGGTAGCCGTGCTCGGCCGCCCAGACGATCGTCTCGGGGCTGATGACCCCGGGGATCCAGACGCGCGGGTAGGGCTTCTGCAGCGGCACCGCCCACGGGTTGACGACGCGGTGCTGGTAGTGCTGGCCCTCCCAGCGGAACGGCCCCTCACGCGTCCACGCCGCGACGATCAGATCGTGCGCCTCCTGGAAGCGCTCGCGGTTGAACGCCGGGTTGACGCCGGCGGCCAATTGCTCCTGGCCGCCGCCGCGGACAAAGCCGGAGACGAGGCGGCCCTTCGAGATCATGTCGATCATCGAGAGTTCCTCGGCGAGCCGCACCGGGTTCTCGGCCAGCGGCAGCGGGTTGCCGAGCATGACGATCTTTACGTTCTTGGTCGCCGCGGCGAGGATCGCGGCGAAGATGTTGGCCTTCGCCTGCATGCAGAACGGCGCGTTGTGGTGCTCGTTCAGCATGATGCCGTCGAAGCCGAGCTCGTCGACCATGATGTAATGTTCGAGGTATTCGTTATAGAGCCGGCTGCCCGCCGCCGGGTCAAAGTATTTGTTCGAAAACATCAGGGCGGTATAGCCGGTGGAGAGGCCGATATCCGACGGGTAGGCCGACATCGGCTGTTCGGTGAAATACATCAGATGCATGGCGTTCTCCCGATCCGGGCTGCTCTCCCGGCATGATAGCGGCTCTCCACCGCCGCCGTCATCGGGAGATTGCGATCGCGCGGTCGGACGTTCCTAATAAGGGTGACGCGATAATGGCGCGTAGGGTTGTATGCCGATGTGGCCCTCTACAACAGTCGGGGCAATTCAGAATTTTCCTGCCTCCGCCTAACCTGATAGGCATCGAATAGTGTCCGGTATTCGTCGCGTCGCAATTGTCCTACAGTAAAGCGCCTGTGGCACTCAACGCAGATCAGCCACGTTTCATGCGGGCCGTTGCGGTTGCGATTGTCAGTAAAATGATCGAATTCACCACACAAGGATCGATCGTCTGCGCAATAAATTTTCGTCACTCCGCAGCACGGACAGTTGCCATAATAATACCGTTGGACAGTAAGTACGTGCTGGCGTTTGGTGCTCTCTGAGAGGCACCGCCGCGGTGGAGGATGCCGCCGCAACCACATCTGGAGCATAGCCTCCAGGCGTTGGATATCAGCTCGTGTTGCGGGTTCTTCCACGGAAAATCGCTTGCGGGTCATGGCCTCGGTAAACCTCGTGAACAACCATGACCGCTCATAATGTCGCCGGAACTCGGGCCGTCAACAAGAACGCAATCGGTCGAAATGTGCCTGGAAGCGCGAACTGACACGAGTCAGCCACAGAGCCGATAAGGATAGGATGCATCGGTTTGATATAGATTTACTTTTTAGAGACGACCGCTGCCTTAGTAAGGGGGTGTTCATGCCTTAAAATTGCGTTCTTAGGACCCGCTGGCGGGACGTAATTCCTAAGCAGATCATAGCGTTGGCGATGCGTCAAAACGCCACATCCGCGCTCAACGAGTCGTCACAAGTGGTAGCAAAAATGTATGCATTTGATATGATTGAATAATCCGACGCTAAATGAGCGGTTTTCCACGACCCGCATCAACGAGTTCGATGCCGGAGCGTATGCTCAGCCGGCGGCAAGAATCTCGAAATGCGCGGCTTTCGGCACGCAGTCCACACCGTTGATCGGCACGATGTCCTGCGGGCAGGCGGAAAAGGCGATGACGAGGTCCATTTCCGCGCGCAGGGTGACATGGCTGCCCGCCGCGGCGATCGACGGCTCCCACGAAATCGCGCCGCCCGGGCCGACCGGGATGTTCATGAACATGTTGAGCGGCGCCGGGATTTCGGGCGACTCAAGGCCGAGTTCGGCCAGGGCGGCGCGCAGATTGTCGGCGCAGTTGTCGTGATGGCCGGCGACCCCGAGCAATTCGTAGCGCCAAGGGTCGCAGGCGGCGATCAGCGTGTCGTGAATGCCGCCGGCGGTGTCCTCGACAAAGGTCAGCATCGGGCGGCGCCGGTTCGACACCAGCGCGTCGCCGACCGTCGGCAATATCTTTGACAGTGTGGCGCGCGAATGCTCCATCGACAGGAACTCGCGCGGGTCGGCGCGGCTGAAGGCCCAGGTATCGACGACCTGCTGCCCGTGCGTGTTGACGAGGCGCACCCGCTCGCCCCGCGCGACGAGCGCCGCCTTGCCCTTGCGGGCCGGGATCAGGGTCAGCGGCATCGTCAGGTGAATTTCGCGGCGAGCGGCGGCGGGCCGAGCGCCGCCGGGTGGAGTCGGGCCAGCGTCAGCAGCGTTTGGCACAGCGCGGCGAGATCGGCGCGGGCGGTGTCGGACGCCAGTTTGCCGTCGCGGAAATCGCCGCCGGTCAGGTAGACCGCGGTCGGCGCGACGAGGGCGCCGAACCACGCCAGCACAGCGCGCAGCTGCGTATCGACGGCGAGATAATGGTGCGGCGAGCCGCCCATCGCGACGATCCCGACCGGTTTGTTCTGCAATGCCTCGACCGGCGTGATGTCGAGCAGGTTCTTGAGAACGCCCGGAAAGCTCGCGCGATAGACCGGCGCCGCGATCAGCACGGCATCCGCGCCGGCGATGCGCGCGACCGCCTGCTGCGTCGCCGCCCCGTAGGCGCCGAGCAGCCGCCCGTCGCAGGTGTCGATCGGCACGTCGGCGAGGTTGAGGATATCGACCGCGGCCTCGCTCTTCGCCGTTTCGGCCGCGAACGCGACCGCAGCGGCGAGCCGCCCCGGTGGCGTCGCGGCGCCGACCAGCATCAGCAGCTTGCAAGGGTCAGCCATCCACATTGCTTTCGGCGGATCGCGGATTGTGATTCCCTCTCCGCCCTTCAGGGGGGAGAGGGAGGGGCCCACGCCGCAGGCCTGGGAGGGTGAGGTGGGTCGCGCCGCCGCTCGATCCGACCGCCCCCCTCACCCTGCCCTCTCCCCCCGGCCGGCGGAGGGAGAGGGGAAAAATGTTTGCCGCCATGACGGACTCGATCTCGCCTGAACCCGAATATCAGCCGACCGCCGCCCGCCGTGGGGCGGGCGCGGCGATGCGCGGCAGGCCGAAATGGTCGCGCAACGTCGTGCCTTCGTAGTCGCGGCGGAACAGGCCGCGGCGCTGCAGTTCCGGGACGACGAGATCGACAAAATCGGCAAAGCCGCCGGGGAAATAGGGCGGCAGGATGTTGTAGCCGTCGGCCGCACCTTCGGCGAACCATTCTTCGAGCGTATCGGCGATCTGCCCCGGCGTGCCGCACAAGACCCAGTGGCCGCGCGCCGCGGCGGTCAGGTTGTAGAGGTCGCGCAATGTCATGTTCCGGTTGCGCGCGGCCTCGGCCAGGACCTTGTGGAAGGTCTGGCTGCCGGTTTCGCCCGGCGGCGGCGCCGGCACCGGCGCGTCAAGGTCGTAGCCGGTCACGTCGTAGCCGATGCGGCCCGACACCAGCACCAAGGCGTTGCTCGGGGTCAGCCAGCTTTGCAGCAGGGATAGCTTGTCGCGCGCCTCCTCTTCGCTATGGCCGATGATCGGCATCACGCCAGGCAGGACGGCGAGCTGGCTCGGGTCGCGGCCATATTTCGCCATGCGGCCCTTGAGATCGGCATAGGCGCGCCCGGCGCTCTGCAACTCCTGCACCACCGAGAACACGACATCGGCGGTGCGCGCCGCCAGTTCGAGGCCGGAGGGCGAGCCGCCGGCCTGGATGATGACCGGGCGGCCCTGCGGCGAGCGCGCCATGTTGATCGGGCCCTTGACCTGGAAGAATTTTCCCCGGTGGTCGAGCGGCCGCACTTTCCCCGCATCGATGTATTGCCCGGTCGCCTTGTCGGCGACGATCGCGCCGTCTTCCCAGCAATCCCACAGCCCGGTCACGACATCGACGAATTCCTGCGCCCGCTCGTAGCGCAGTTCGTGCTCCATGTGCTGGTCGCGGCTGAAATTGAGCGCCGCCTTCGGCAGCGAACTGGTGACGACGTTCCACGCCGCGCGGCCGGCGCTGATATGGTCGATCGAGGCGAAGAGGCGGGCGACGTTGTAGGGCTCGGAAAAGCTGGTCGAAACCGTGGCGCCGAGGCCGAGATGCGTCGTGCAGGCGGACAGCACCGAAATCAAGGTGGTCGGCTCGAAGCGGCACAGGAACGACGGGTGGTCGCCCGGGTCCATCACCAGACCGTCCGACACGAACAACAGGTCGAACTTGCCGCGCTCGGCGGTGCGCGCGATCTCCTGGATCACCGGCAATTCGTTGTTGCTGGCCGCCGCCCCCTCGTAGCGCCAGCCGGCCGAATGGTTGCCGGTGCCCAGCACGAACACGCCCAGATGCATCTGCCGCTTCGTTGTGCTCATGCCGTAATCCCATCGATCGAAGCGCAATGCGCCGAGATTGCTTCGTCGCTGCGCTCCTCGCAATGACAACCTTGACCGCTCCGTCATTGCGAGCGCAGCGAAGCAATCTCGATCTGCGCATATAATATCGCGGTGGCAGCAGGCCAGGAGCGGAACGGATGGCAACACGGCAGATGCGGCTCGGGGCGTTCATGCGCCCGGTCGGCATTCACACCGCGTGGTGGCGCTATCCCGGCGCGTATGCAGATGCCAACTTCAACCTCCAGCATCTGATCCGCTTTGCAAAGAAGCTGGAGGCGGGGCGCTTTGACGCGTGGTTCATGGCCGATCATCTCTCGGTCCTCAACATGCCGATGGCGGCGTTGAAGCGCAGCGCGACGGTGACCTCGTTCGACCCGCTGACATTGTTGCCGGCGCTCGCCATGCATACCGAGCGGCTCGGGCTGATCGCGACGGCCTCGACAACGTTCGAGCCGCCCTATCTGATCGCCCGGCGCTTCGCCTCGCTCGACCATATCAGCGGCGGCCGCGCCGGCTGGAACCTCGTCACCACCTCCAACCCGGACGCGGCGCTCAATTTCGGCTTTACCGAGCACATGGAGCACGGCGAGCGCTACCGCCGCGCCCGCGAGTTTTTCGATGTCGTGACCGGGCTGTGGGACAGCTGGGCCGAGGACGCCTTTGTCCGCGATGTCGAGAAAGGCGTTTATTTCGACCCCGAGCGCCTCAATGTGCTCGACCACCAGGGCGAGTTCTTCTCGGTCCGCGGTCCCTTGAACATCGCGCGGCCGGTGCAGGGCTGGCCGGTCATCGTCCAGGCCGGCGCGTCGGACGCCGGCCGCCAGCTTGCCGCGGAGACCGCGGAGATGGTGTTCGCCGCCGGCGGCCCGTTCGCTGAGGCGCAGGCCAGTTACGCCGACATCAAGGGGCGCGCCGTGCGCTATGGCCGCGACCCGGACCACATCAAGATCCTGCCCGGCTGCCTCGTCGTGGTCGGCGACAGCGACGCGGAGGCGAAGGACAAGCGCGCCCTGCTCGACAGCCTCGTCCATCCCGACAGCGGCATCGCCTCATTGTCGATTGCGCTCGGCCATGATGCTTCGGGCTTCGACCTCGATGCGCCGTTGCCCGACATCCCGGAGTCGAACGCGTCGAAGAGCGGCCGCGAGCGGGTCATCGCCCGCGCCCGCCGTGACAACCTGACGGTGCGCCAGCTGGCCCGGATCGCCGGCAGCTATGGCGGACTGGCGATGGTCGGCACGCCGAAAACCATCGCCGACCAGATGGAGGAATGGTTTTTCGGCCGCGCCTGCGCCGGCTTCAACGTCATGTTCCCGTGGGTGCCGGGCGGGCTCGACGATTTCGTCGACCGCGTCGTGCCGGAATTGCAGCGCCGCGGCCTGTTCCGCCGCGAATACGAAGGCCGGACGTTGCGCGAAAACCTCGGCCTGCCCAGGCCCGAGAACCGCTATTTCGGCGATCCCCGCGGCTAGCGCGATGCCCCCTCGGGCATGATGCTGGGGCTGGCGTTCTGGCTCGTCTGCGCCGCGTCGGCGATCGGCAGTGGGCTGGCGGTTGCCTATCTGCGCCGGCCGCAGGCAAAAGCGCCGCCGCTCGCGATCCTCGTGGCGCACGCCGTGCTCGGGGCGGGCGGCCTGGTCGCGCTGCTCTTTGCGTTGCGGCGCGGCGTGTCGGCCGGCATCGGCACCGCCGGCTTCGCGCCGCTCGCCGCGGTGCTATTGGCGATGACGCTCGCTCTTGGGCTGGCGCTCGCCGGCATCGCCTGGTGCGGGCGGCGACCGGCCGAGGCGCTGGTCGGAACCCATGCCGGCTTGGCGATCGGCGGCCTCGTATTGCTGCTGGCGCTGGTCGCGCTGGGCTGAACGCGGCGGAACTCTGCGGACTCGCGGGATTCGGGCGTTCTTGCTAAAAGGGCGCACGAAACGGGAGAACTGCCGTGCGGGTCGCGACGGTCGAGCGCAACACTAGGGAGACGCGGATCAAGGGCCGCGTCAATCTCGACGGCGGCGGCGCCGCCGAGATCAAGACCGGCGTCGGCTTTCTCGATCACATGCTCGAACAGCTGGCGAAGCACAGCCTCATCGACATCACGCTGCACGCCAAGGGCGACCTGCACATCGACTTCCACCACACGACCGAGGACACCGGCTATGTCGTCGGCGCCGCGGTCTCGCAGGCATTGGGCGACCGTGCCGGCATCCAGCGCTACGGCAGCGCGATGATCCCGTTCGACGAGACGCTGACCCGCGTTAGCCTCGATCTGTCGAACCGCCCCTATCTGGTGTGGAGGGTCGCCCTGTCGCGCCCCAAGCTCGGCGACATGGATACCGAATTGTTCAAGGAGTGGTTCCAGGCCTTCGCGCAATCGGCCGGCGTGACGTTGCACGTCGAGAATTTGTACGGCGAGAACAACCACCACATCGTCGAAAGCTGCTTCAAGGGCTTGGCGCGCGCGCTGCGCCAGGCGATCGAGATCGACCCGCGCCGCGCCGGCGCCGTCCCCTCGACCAAGGGCACGCTCGGCGGCAGCCTGGCATAGGCTCGGATGACCGTCGCGATCGTCGATTACGGGTCGGGCAATTTGCGCTCGGCGGCAAAGGCGTTCGAGCGGGCCGCTGTCGAAAGCGGCGCCTCCGAGGAAATCCTCGTGACCAGCCGGCCCGAGGAGGTCGCCGCCGCCGAACGCATCGTATTGCCCGGGGTCGGCGCCTTCGCCGATTGCCGGCGCGGCCTCGCCGCCGTGCCGGGCCTCGAAGCGGCGCTCACCGAGGCGGTATTGCAGCGCGGCCGGCCGTTTCTCGGCATCTGCGTCGGCATGCAGCTCTTGGCCGAGCGCGGCCGCGAGTTCGAGACCGTCGAGGGCCTGGGCTGGCTCGCCGGCGAGGTCGTCGCGCTGGCGCCGGCCGATCCGGCGCTGAAAATCCCGCATATGGGCTGGAACGAGCTGCTGCCGCGCGCCGCCCATCCGGTGCTGGCCGGGCTGCCCGAAGGCGCCCACGCCTATTTTGTGCACAGCTACCATTTCCGCCCGGCCGATCCCGCCGACCTGTTGGCCGAAACCGATTACGGCGGAAAGCTTGCCGCCGTGGTCGGCCGCGACAATCTGATCGGTACGCAGTTTCATCCGGAAAAGAGCCAGATGGCGGGATTGCGGCTGATCGCCAACTTCCTCGCGTGGCGGCCATGAGCGAGCAGGCGCACGCGGGGCCGGCCGGCCGCATCACGGTCGAACGCCTGACGCAGTATTCGGGCACCGACCTCGACGATCTGTGCGAGGCGACCGAGAGCGCGATCGAGGAGGGCGGCGGCTTCGGCTGGGTGCGCGTCCCGGCGCGGCAGGTGCTGGAGAGCTATTGGAAGGGCGTTTTGCTGGTGCCTGAGCGGCGGCTGGTCGTCGGCCGGCTCGACGGGGTCATCGCCGGCTCGGCCTTGCTGTCGCGGGCACCGCGCAACAACGAGGCGCAGGCCTTCGCCGGCACGATCACCGGCGCCTTTGTCGCGCCGTGGGCGCGCGGCCGCGGCATCGCCCGCAGCGTCATCAGCGAGGTCGAACACGTTGCTCGCGAACTTGGCCTTCTCGCCCTCAACCTCGACCTGCGCGACACCCAGCGCGCCGCGATCGGCCTTTATGAGAGCCTCGGCTACCAGCGCTGGGGCACGCACCCGTGCTACGCCCAGGTCGAAGGCCGCATCGTCCCCGGCCACTACTACTACAAGCGGCTGGATACGCTGGGCGCGTGAATCCACCACTTTGCACCAACAACAAATGCCCCTTGGCCGGACTTGATCCGGCCACCCACGTCTGCTTTTGCCGCTGCGGGTTGATCAA
>DATEKP010000261.1:0-5782 GCA_035277405.1 Allostellaceae bacterium
CGCGCGGCGCCGGCTCGGTCCACTCGCGCCACAGCGCAACCAGCGCCGCCATCGCCGCCGGGCCGAGGAACAGCCCGAGCAGCCCCATCGTCTCCAGCCCACCGAGAATCCCGAGCAGCACCAGCAGGAACGGCAGCCGCGCCGCGCTCCCGATCAGCGCCGGACGGACGAAATGGTCCGCAACGAACAGCAGGACGCTGCCGAATACGACGATAATGACGGCGCCGAGCGTATTTCCCACGGTGAACAGGTAAAGCGCGGCGACGCAATAGACGACCGGGGCGGCGAACGGGATCATCGCCGCCACCGCCGTCACCGCTCCCACCGAGGCCGGATAGGGCAGCCCGACCAGGGAATAGGCGATGCCGAGCAGGATGCCCTCGGCGAGGCCGACCAGCACCAGCCCGGTCACCGCGCCGTGCACCGCCGCGATCATCTGGCCGGCGATGCGCTCGCCCTGTTCGCCGATCAGCCGGTCGCTGAGGCCGCGCAGCTGCAGCGCCAGCCGGCCGCCGTCACGGAACACGAAAAACAGCGTCAGCAGCGTAAAGCCGAGGATCGTCAGCCGGTGCAATATCTCGCCGCCGTACTGCCGCGCCGACGCTGTCAGCGTGCGCAGATCGATGCGGCCGAACATCTCCTCGGCCACCGCCGGGTCGCCGAGATGGTCGCGCCACCAGTCGGCCAGCGCCGGGCCGGCCAGCGGCAGTTCGCCGATCCAGCCGGGTACCGGCAGGCCGTGGTGGCGCGCTTCGGCGACGAACTCGACGACGAAATGGCTCTCGCGCGCCACCGCGACGCCGAGCAGCACGAGCGGCGCGATGACGACGATCCCGACCCCGAGCGTCGTCACCAGCGGCGCCAGCACCCGGTCGCTGCGCTGCGGCAAGAGCCGCAAGAGGCGGCGATAGAGCGGCCACAGCGCGATCGCCAGCACCCCCGCCCAGGCGAAGGCGGGCAGAAAATCGAACAGCACCCACACCCCGACCGCGACAACCGCGAGCGCCAGCGCAAACCCGGCAAAGCGTTGGATAGACGAGGAAGCGACGGGCGGCGGAGGGTCGGGCGGCATCGCGTCTGGCCTCGGGCAAGCGCTGCCGCTCAGTCTATCCGAAGCCGCGACGGCCCGCACGCCTTGCCCTTTTCCGCGTAGCCAGAGCCGCGGCAATCGCCTAAGCTGCCGCCGGCTGCGGGGGACGCGGCCAATGACGCAGGCGAGCGGAGAAACCGCAGCGCCGGTGCGCCGAACGGGAGGACGCCGTATGCTGGAATTGCTCGAGCAGCAAAAGAAGCTGACAAAAAATCAGTGGTTGATCGCCGGCGCCGCGACGCTCGGCGACATGCTCGATTTTTTCGACTTTCTGCTGATCGGCTTTGTCGTCGCCTTCATCGTCAAGGATTGGAACCTGACCTATGGCGAGTCGGGCGCGATCTTGTTCGCCTCGGGCGTCGCCGCACCGTTCGGCTCGGCGTTTTACGGCTGGGTGGCGGACAAGGTCGGCCGGCGCGTCGCGCTGATAGCCGCCATCCTGAACGTCTCGATCGCCACCGGCGCGATGGCGCTGACCCCGCACGGGGCATGGATTTTCCTGGCGGTCTGCCGGCTCTTTGTCGGCTTCGGCACGACCGGCCTCTATTCGGTCGACATCACGTTCATGCAGGAGTTCACCGGGTCGCGCAACCGCGGCTGGATCACCGGCCTGACGACGACGATGCTGCCGGCCGGTTTCCTGCTCGGCGCGCTGCTCGGCGCCTTTGCGACGCCCTATATCGGCTGGCGCGGGCTGTTCGCGGTTGGACTCCTGCCGGCTCTGCTGGTGCTCTACGTCCGCGCTTTTGTCCCGGAATCGCCGCATTGGCTGGCGCGGCGCGGCCGGCTTGAGGAGGCGCGGCGCTCGCTCGCCTGGGCGCTGATGGTGAACCCGGCGACAGTGCCGTTGCCTGCGGTGCCGCCGCCGGTCGAAAAGACGCGCTTGACCGAATTGTTCCGTTATCCGCGCAGCATCGTCGCCGGCTGCCTGACCGGCCTGACCCAGACCGGCGGCGTCGCGCTGGCGCTGTGGCAGGTGACGCTGCTCGCGCAGGTGCTGAACATCACCCCGCCACAGGCCTCGAAGCTGGTGATCTGGGTCAGCGTCTCGGCGATCCTCGGCCGCTTCTTCTGCTCGTGGATTTCCGACGCCTGGGGCCGCCGCGCCTCCGGCATCTTCAGCTGCCTGACCGCTGCATTCTTCATGTTCATGGCCGGGTACCTGCACAGCGTCTTCATCGGCGGCGTGTCGATGTTCTACCTGATGATCCTGCTGCAAGGTTTCTTCGGCAGCGGCAACTACTCGATCGTCGGCCCCTATATGGGCGAGCTGTGGCCGGCCCGGCTGCGCGGCAGCGGCATGGGCTTCGTCTACGGCGTCGGCAATCTCGGCAAGTTCATCGGCCCGGCCGGGCTGGCGGTGATCGCCGGCTCGTCAAATTACGTCAAGCCGGGGGTCACGATGTCGGCGCTGGTGCCGGGCTTCGCGTATTTCGCAGCGTGGTACGTGCTCGGCGCGATCGCATTCGCCTTCATCGCGATGGAGACGCGCGGACGCACGATCGACGAGATCGACGCCGAGCTAAGCGGCCCGAGGGCCCGGCCGGCAGCGAAGGAAGCAGCCGCGGTTTAGCGCCGATAGCATTCGCCGGTCCAGGCGGCAAGCCGGGACCGGCCGAACAGCTAGTCCCGATCCCGAGGTCGATCGCTACTCGGCCCCTGGCCACCATGTCGTTCCTGCGCAAGCAGGGACCCAGTTATCAACAGCTTGCGAGTCGGCCCGGTGGGTCCCGGCTTTCGCCGACACGACGATTTTATTGAACGAACTTCTGGTTCGGGACATTAGATCTTCCCGCGGCTCGCCCGGGCTGCGCTTCAATTAGCGGTGCATTGATCGGCGTCCTGCGATGGTCGCGGCCAGTCGGTGTTGTCGCTCAGAATCGGCTTGTCACCGCGTTCGTACCGAATCGGCCCGCGTCGCGCCCCGACCGGCCAAGTCCGCGCACCGGCGTTTGACACGCCCCAGCGCATCCTCTAGCGTGCAATAATGAATTAACGGCGTACCGTATTTGCTGGCATATTACATCCATGCATTAATATCATGAATGCGTCGCATTTTAAGTGCGGACGCGCCGTACGGCCGATCATGCATAGGGAGTGCACGTCATGCTGGAACTCCTTGAGCGGCAGAAGAAACTCACATCCAACCAGTGGAAGCTGATCTGCACAGCGAATGTCGCGGATTTGCTGGACTTCTTCGACTTCTTCCTGATCGGCTACGTCACGGCGGCGCTGACCAAGGAATGGTCGCTCGCCTATTGGCAGGGCGGCGCAATCCTGCTGGCGTCGGGCCTTGGCGCCGTGCCGGGAGCCTTCGTCTGGGGTTGGCTCGGCGACCGGATCGGCCGGCGCACCGTGTTCATCTGGTCGGCGGTGACGATCTCGCTGGCCACCGGCATCATGGTCTTTACGCCCGGCCCGAGCGGCGTCGTCCCCGGCTGGCTGTTTCTGATGTTCTTCCGGTTCTTCGTCGGCATCGGCAATGCCGGCATCTTCACGATCGACCTGCCGCTGGTCCAGGAGTTCATGCCGGCCTACAAGCGCGGCTGGGTCAGCGCGCTGATCACGACGCTCTTGCCGGGCGGCAGCATGCTGGCCGGCATCATCGCCGCCTGGCTCTTGCCGATCATCGGCTGGCGCTATCTGTTCCTGGTGGGACTGACGCCGCTGGTACTGGTGTTCATGATCCGCTTCTGGGTGCCGGAATCGCCGCGCTGGCTGATCCGCATGGGACGGCACGAGGAGGCGCGCCGGTCGCTCGCCTGGGCCTTGATGATCGACCCGAGCCGGATCGAGCTGCCGAGAACGCTACCGCCGACCGAGACGACGCGCTGGGTCGAGCTGTTCCGCTATCCGAAACTGGTTGCGGCCGGCTGCCTCACCGGCATGACGCAGACCGGCGGCGCCTCGCTCGGCCTATGGGGCGCGACGCTGCTCGTGATCGTCCTCAACACGACCCCGGCGCACGCCGCCTTTCTGATGGTGTTCGTCAACCTCGCCGGGATCATCGGCCGCTTCAGCATTACCGCGCTGATCGAGCCGTTGGGACGTCGCGGCGCCGGCACGCTCTATTGCATCATGGCGGCGATTCTGCTCGTCGTCGCCGGCTACGTCTACGACGTGTTCATCGGAACCTGGTCGCTCTACTATATGCTGATCGTCGCTCAGGGCTTCTTCAGCAGCGCGATCTATACGGTGGTCGGACCGTATATGTCGGAGATCTGGCCGGCCCGGCTGCGCTCGAGCGGCATGGGGTTCAGCTACGGCGTCGGCAACCTCAGCGGCAAGGTGCTGGGGCCGTTCGGGCTGGCGCTGATCATGGGGGCCGGCGACATCATCAAGCCGGCGGCGCCCAACCTCGTCATGCTCGGCCCCGCCTTCATCTATTTCGCCGCATGGTACCTTCTCGGAGTCGTCGGGTTCTGGGTGTTCGGTCCCGAAACCAAGGGGCGGACCCTTGAGGAAATGAACGAGGCGCTTGACGGGCCGGTGCCGGCGGCGGTCGCGGCGAGAGCCCGCGCACCCGCCGAATAGAGGTGTCGGCGGCCGGGACCGCACCCGGCCGCGCCGCATTACGACCGCAATTGCGCGAGCGCCATGTCGATATCGGCCGAGGTCAGCTCCCAGGAGTTGTCGAGATCGGCGACGACGGCGCGCATGAACGCATCGTGCAGGTCGAGCGCACGGCGGTCGTCGCCGAGATGATCGGCCAAGAGGGCCAGCGCCAACTGCGCCGGTCCGGCGCCCGCGTAGGTCCATTCGAACCCGGTCTGCGACA
Source organism: Allostellaceae bacterium (assembly GCA_035277405.1). Lineage (GTDB taxonomy): Bacteria > Pseudomonadota > Alphaproteobacteria > ATCC43930 > CGMCC-115725 > DATARH01. The sequence goes on from DATEKP010000261.1 coordinate 4,869, forward strand.
GGCGCTTCAGATCGTAGCGCGGATCGAGCGGCTTGCCGTCGACGGTGACCTCCGCCCCGGCGAGGCTGCGGCCGCCGCGGTAGGTCTTCATCCGGGGTCAGCCGCGGATCGCGGCCGGGTCGTTGAAGCTCTCGACCGCGGTGCCGCGATAAAGGATCCGGGCGTTGCGCTCGGCGATGCGCTTGTGCAGCGCCAGCATCGCCGGCGTCATCTCGCCGTCCGGGTAGGGCTCCGGCGCGAAATTTCCGTAGCGGTCCACCCCGCGCACCAGCGTCGCGCTGTCCTCGCCTTCGAGCTGGCGGATATGGGTCGGGATGTAGCGGACCGCGTAGCCGATGCGCCGGTCCGCGGACGGGTTCGGCGCCGAACCGTGCACCAGCCGCACATGGTGCAGCGACATCTCGCCCGGCCGCAGCTCGATCAGCACGGCTTGGCGCTCGTCCACCTCGACCGCGATCTCCTGGCCGCGGGTCAACAGATTGTGGCGGTGGAAGGTGTCGCGATGCGGCATCTGGTCGAGCTTGTGGCTGCCGGGGATCACTGCCATCGCGCCGTTCTCGGCATTGCTCGGGGTCAGCGCCACCCAGGCGGTGACCACCTCGGGCGCGGACAGGCCCCAATAGGTCGAATCCTGGTGCCAGGAGACAAAGGCGGGGTTGGCCGCCTCCTTGATGAAGAAGCTCGACGACCAGCACAGGATGTCGGGGCCGATCAAATCCTCGACCGCGTCGAGGATCGCCGGGTGGCGTATGAGGTCGGCGAGGAACGGGAACAGCAGGTGCGATTTGTGCCGCAGATCGCCGCGCAGCGGCCCGCCGGTGCGCGCCTCGACCGCCTCCAGCCGGGCGCGCAGCCCCGCCGCCTCGGCCTCGTCCATGACCCGGACCGGCGCGAGAAAGCCCGCTTCGCGATAG
>DATEKP010000262.1:0-3498 GCA_035277405.1 Allostellaceae bacterium
TTCGGCTGGCTGCCGTTCTGGGGCAAGCGCATGGACGAGCAGTACGCCTATGTCGGCTCGACCGCCGAACTCAAGATGAAACCGAGCGAATATCTGAAGAGCGGCCGCTATTTCTGCAGCGTCGAGCGCCACGAGGGCGCCGACATGTTCCACGCGGTGCGCGGCTTCATCGGCGACGATGTCCTGATGTACGCCTCCGACTACCCGCATTCGGAATGCCAGTTCCCGGAGACGGTCAGCAATTTCCTCGCCTGGGACATGCCCGCCGAGACCCGCGCCAAGCTGATGGCCGGCAACGCCAGCCGCCTCTTCAAACAGGCCTGACCTGTCGTCATTCCGGGGCGCCGCACCGCGGCGAACCCGGAATCCATGAACACGGGCCTCTGGAATATGGATTCCGGGTTCGCGGACTGCGTCCGCGCCCCGGAATGACGACCAGAATTCCCGTGTTTGATTTCGTGGAATAGCCTCCGCCGCCCCGCCCTTTCCGCACCGTCCGCCATTGGCTATCGTGCCGGCGGACGGCGGTTCATGGGCTGAATAGGGGCTTGGCGTGGCAGGCGCGGCGGAAATCTTCGACTTCATCGTGACCGGCGCCGGCTCGGCCGGCTGCCCGGTCGCGGCGCGGCTCAGCGAGGGTGGGCAGTACCGCGTGCTGCTGCTCGAGGCTGGCGGCCCCGACCGCAACCCGTGGATACACATCCCGCTCGGCTATACCCGCACCTACACCGACCCGCGGGTCAACTGGATGTTCGAAAGCGAACCCGAAAAGGAGCTGAACGGCCGCACGCTCTATCAGCCGCGCGGCAAGGTATTGGGCGGCACCAGCTCGATCAACGGCATGGTCTACATGCGCGGCACGCCGACCGATTACGACAATTGGCGGCAGCGCGGCTGCGAGGGCTGGGACTGGGAGAACGTGCTGCCGTTCTTCAGGAGGGCGGAGAACCAGGAGCGCGGCGCCGACGATTTCCACGGGGTCGGCGGGCCGCTCCGCGTGTCGAACCCGGTGCGCACGCCGTTGGGCGACGCGATGGTAGAGGCGGCGATCGAGGCCGGCATCCCGGCCAACCCCGATTTCAACGGCGCCCGCCAAGAAGGGGTCGGCTATTACCAGACGACGACCGGCAACCGCGCGCGGTGGAGCGCCGCCAAGGCCTATCTGAAACCGGCGCGACGCCGGCCGAACCTGACGGTCGCAACCAACGCGCACGCCACCCGCCTCGTCATCGAAGACGGCCGCGCCACCGGCGTCGAATACCGCACGCCGGCGGGGGAATTCACGGCGCATGCCCGCCGCGAGATCGTGGTGTCGGGCGGGGTTTACGGCTCGCCGCAGCTCTTGCAATTGTCGGGCCTCGGACCCGGCGCATTATTGCAGGAGCACGGCATCCCGGTGGTGCGCGACATGCCGGGGGTCGGCGCGCATCTGCACGACCATTTCAACACCTATCTGGTGTGGCGCTGCTCGCAGCCGATCACGGTCAACGACCTGGCGATGAGCGGCGCCAAGAAGCTCAAGGCCGGCGTGCAGTATTACCTGACCCGCACCGGTCATCTGTCGAACGCCGGGATCTACGCCGGCGCCTTCGTCAAAAGCGACCCGCGCCTCGAACAGCCGGATCTGCAGATCAACATGTTCGGCTGGAGCGCGATGGAGCGGCTCAGGACCGGCATCAAGCCGCACCCGTTCTCGGCCTTCACCTTGTCGCCGGTGCACCTGCGGCCGGAGGGCCGCGGCTCGGTGCAGATCAAGAGCCCCGACCCGCTCGTCGGGCCGTCGATCCGCTTCAACTTCCTCGCCAGCGAATATGATTTCCAGGCGCTGATCTACGGTTCGCGGCTCGCCCGCAAAATCGCCGCGCAGCCGGCGTTAAAGCCGTTCGTCGTCGAGGAGGTGATCCCCGGCACCGCCTGCGAGAGCGACGAGCAATTGGTCGAGGAAATCCGCGTGCGCGGCGTCTCGAATTTGCACCCGGTCGGCACCTGCCGCATGGGCCGCGAGGTGGACGCGGTCGTCGATCCGCGCCTCCGCGTCTACGGCGTCGAAGGCCTGCGCGTCGCCGACGCCTCGATCATGCCGCAGGTCCCCGGCGGCAACACCAACGCCCCCTCGATCATGATCGGCGAGAAATGCGCCGCGATGATCCTGGAGGACGTGGGCGCCTGACCCTGTGTCGGGGCTGGAAATGCCCTTCACCCCAGCCCTCTCCCCGCTCGCGGGGGAGGGAGACCGGCACTCTGGGTCAGTAGCGTTCCCTCTCCCGTAAACGGGGAGAGGGGCGATGCCCGGCGCGGGGCTGCGGACGACGCCGCGGAATGACATTCGGTTGCGCGCGGGTCCCCTGCAACCGCAGCTATGCGAAAAGAGCGCGGCCGGGGCGCGGAATCCCCCTTTACACTGCGGCAAAACGTCTGACGCGGAGGGAGTGCGCCATGCAATACCGCCGGATTTCGGCCGATTGCCATCTCGACCTGCCGTGGCTGCCGCCGGAATTGTTCGTCTCCGAGGCGAGCCGCGACCTGAAAGAGCGCATGCCCTACGTCGTGGACGGCCCCGACGGCCCGCACTGGACCACCAAGGCCGGGATCAACATGGGCGGTTGGGGCGGCGTCGGTTCAGTCGGCGGCAAGTTCGTGCCGGGGCAGAATTACCGCGTCGACAAGATGGCCGAGACCGGCCTTTACGAGGCGGGAAAACGCGGCGAAGCCCGGCCTGGCGACCCGCATCTGCGGATCAAGGAGATGGAGAAGGACGGCGTCGATGCCGAGATCATCTTCGGCATCCTGGGGGTCGTGTCGCGCCTCGAAGATCACGAGGCGGCGAGCGAATGCCTGCGCATCTACAACGATTTCCTGAAGGAGTTCTGCAGCCACTACCCGGATCGCCAGATCGGCCTCGCCTGCCTGCCCTATGGCGACATCGACGCCGCGGTGCAGGAGATTTATCGGGTCGCCAAGATGGGCTTGCGCGGTCTCGAACTGTCGTGCTCGTGGGACATGGAGCCGATGTGGCACCCGATCTGGGAGCCGCTGTGGAAGGCCGTCAACGATGTGCAACTGCCATTGCATTTCCACACCTTCCCGGCGGTGCCGCAGAAGGTGCGCATGCAGCAGCAGGGCCAGGTGCGGCGCATGGCACAGTTCACCTCGGTCGCCGGCTTCCAGATGAACCTGATCAACATCATCGCCGCGATCATCGGCGCCGGCGTGTTGGAGCGCTACCCGAACATGCGGGTCGGCTTTGGCGAAAGCGGCATCGGCTGGCTGCCCTACGCGCTCGACCGCATGGATTTCGAGTTCGAGGACCGCTTCCGCGACCTGATGAAGCTACGCCCAAGCGAATATTGGCGACGCCAGTGCCGCGCCACCTTCCAGTTCGACCGGATCGGCCCGAAGCTGATCGACGAGATGGGGGTCGAGACCTTGATGTGGGGGTCGGACTACCCGCACCCCGACGGCGTCTGGCCGGAAAGCGCAAAATACATCGAGGAGCAG
>DATEKP010000263.1:0-3639 GCA_035277405.1 Allostellaceae bacterium
CAGCTTGAAGCCGTTGTGGTCGGGCGGATTGTGCGAGCCGGTCACCATGAGGCCGCCATCGACCCCAAGCGTGGCGGCGGCGTAATACAGCATCGGGGTCGGCCCGCGGCCGATGCGCACGACATCGACGCCGCCTGCGGCGAGGCCATCGACCAGCGCGGCTTCCAGTTCCGGCGAGGTCAGCCGTCCGTCATAGCCGACCGCCGCCCGCCGCCCGTCCGCCTGCTTCAGCTTGCCGGCGAACACCCGCCCCAGCGCCCGCGCATCGGCCGGAAACAGGGTCGTGCCCACAATGCCGCGGATGTCGTATTCGCGCAGGATCGTCGGATCAAAGCGGTGCGGCATGGCTACCACCGAGCTATGGTCACTCCCGCGCAAGCGGGAGTCCAGGGCGGTCGGCACCGTGCCAGGGCTCCTGGATTCCCGCTTTCGCGGGAATGATAGGGAAGGAGACGGTCACAAATAATGCTGCAGGATGCGACGCAGCGCCGGGCCGAGCTCCGGATGCGCGAGCCCGAGGGCGATATTGGTTTCGAGATAGCCGAGCCGGTCGCCGCAATCGAAGCGCCTGGCCGTGGCGCGCAGGCCGTGAAACGGCTGGCCGTCGGCGATCAGCCTGTCGAGCCCGTCGGTCAATTGGATTTCATTGCCGGCGCCCGGTTTCGCCTCGCCGAGGTGGCGGAAAATCTCGGGCTGAATGATGTAGCGCCCGATGATCATCAAGGTCGAAGGCGCCTCTGTGGGGTCGGGTTTCTCGACGACCCCCCTGGCGCGCACCAGCTTACCGGAATCGGCAACGACATCGAGGATGCCGTAGCGCGAGGTCTGCTCGCGCGGAATCTCGGTCACGGCGACCATGTTGCCGCCGGTGTCGGCATGCGCCTCGACCATTTCCTTCAGGCACGGCGGATCGCCGATCATCAGATCATCGACCAGCAGCACCGCGAACGGCTCGTCGCCGACCAGATGGCGCGCGCACCATACCGCATGGCCCAGCCCGAGCGGGCTTTGCTGGCGGGTGTAGGCGATCTCTCCCGGCGCCGGCAGCCAGGCCTGCAATTCGGCCAGCATCTCGGTGCGGCCGCGCTCGCGCAGGATCGCTTCCAATTCGTAGGCGACGTCGAAATGGTCCTCGATGGCGCCCTTGGCCCGCCCGGTGACGAAAAAGAACTCCTCGATTCCGGCCGCCTTGGCTTCCTCGATCGCATACTGGATCAATGGCTTGTCGACGATCGTCAGCATTTCCTTCGGCACCGCCTTGGTCGCCGGCAGGTTGCGGGTTCCGAGCCCCGCGACCGGAAACACCGCCTTGCGCACGCGCTGTTGCATAAGCTCCTCGATCCGAAACCCGTCGTCTTGCGACACTAGGGCCGCCGCGCTCGGGCTGACAAGGCAACTGCGCCAAGCGCGCAGGCGCTAACGCCGCAAACGGGGATCGGTTCAACGGTTCAGGCGCGCTGGCGGCGCAATAGTACGTCGCGCGCGCGGTTGATCTTGGCGGCGAAATAATCCGAGCCGCCGTGATCGGGGTGAAACAATTTCATCAGCCGATGGTGCGCCGCCTTGATCGCCTCCTCGTCGGCGCCCGGCTGCAGCCCGAGGATCGCGTAAGCCTCATCGACCGTGACATCCGGCGTCGCCTGCCGACTTTCGCTGCGGCCCCAGTCGCTCGCCATCTCGTCGTGCCAGTTCGAGCGCACGCGGTCGAGATAGGCTTCAATGAGCCGCGCCCCCTCCTCGTCGGCGGCGCGGCATTCGCGCAGCAATGCCAGGAGTTCGGGCGGGCGCAATTCGTCGAGTCGCATGCCGGCGAAATGGCCCTGCAGGACCGTCCCGGCCATCGCGCCGGTGTCGTGGTCGAGGCTCATGCGGATGAACGGGGTCTCGACCGTCGAGTTTTGCCCGGTCTGCGGCCCGCCGCTGAAGCCGCCCATCATCGAGCGCAGCCGCCGCCACGCCGGCCATAAGAAGGCGGCCGGCACCAGCAGCATGAAGAGCCGCCCCTCGGTCAGCACGAGCAGCGCCAGCGTCGCCGCGGCCAGAGCCGCAATGCCGATCCATCTGAGGTTGCGTGCGAGGCGCGCCGGGTCGGCGTGGACGAACAGGTAGCCAAGCAGCAGCACGCCGCACAGGATCGCGATGCCGCCAATCAGAAAGATCATCCGCCGCGCAGCTGTGCGGTCAGGCGCAGCACCTCGCCGCCTTTCTGTCCGCCATAGGCGCTGAGCGCGCGGTAGCCGCCGGCGGCATAGACCGCGACGGCGCCCAGCAGGTCCTTGAGCCGGCCGGCGCTGGCGCTATCGAAGCGCAGATAGGCGCCGTGCGACAGCTTGGCGATCTGCTGGAAAGCGCGCCCCGCTGCGAGATCGTGGCCTTCGTGAAACACGAAGGCCGGCACGCCGTTGAGGCCGAGTTCGCCGGCCAATTGGCACAACCGATCGACATTCTCCTCCATCGCATCGCCAACGAAGACCAGCGCATTGACGCGCTGCCTCTTGGTTTCGCTCAACGCGTGCGCCAATACCCGCTCGATCTGCGTTTCGCCGCCGACGCAGAACACCTGGCGCATCACCCGGTGCAGGTCGGCGGCGTTCGACATCCAGCGGCTCGCCTTGCATTCGTTGAAGCCGCGGTAATAGACGAGCTTGACGTCGAGGCCGCCCAAGGCGGCGGTCGCCTCGAACATCTCACCCTGCAGGCGGCAGGCGCGGTCCCAGGTCGGCTCGCGGCTCGCCGTCGCGTCGAGTGCGAAAATGAGCCGGCCGCGACCGCCCGCCGGCCGCGCCGCCGGCGCCCGCTGCAGGTCGCGCAGAAACGCGTCGACCTCGGCCGATTGGGTTCGCGTCGGCAGCCGGTCCTTATCGTCGCTCATGCCGCATTATATGGGAATCCAGCGGCCATCGCTCGCGCGATTGCCCCTCACCCCGGCCCTCTCCCCGTACGCAGGGAGAGGGAGAGCGGCATCGCCGTTGCAGCTGCGTTCCCTCTCCCCGTTCACGGGGAGAGGGACAGGGTGAGGGGCATTTACGCCGGCCTGAGCCACACCGAGGTGTCGTGGAACACTGCCCCGCCGCCCGGCAGGCCGGGATTGGCGCTGGTCAACAGGTTGATGCCGATGCCCTCCTCGAAGGCATGGTTGGGCCACAGCCCCTCGATGATGACGACGCGCGGCTGCAGCCCGTCGAAGGCGCGGGCATGGACGACGACGCTGCCCTTGCCATTGCCGATGCGAATGCGGGCGCCGTCGGCGAGGCCGAGCGCCGCCAGGGTTTCGGGGTGGATGAGCGCGGTCGGCCGCCCCTCGCGGGCGATGCCAGCCGCGATGTTGTTGAAGCTGGTGTTGAGAAACGAGCGCGACGGCGCCGGCACCAGGCGGAACGGCCGTTCGGGATCACCATCGTCGATGACCGCGACATGGTCCGGGAACGCCGGCAGCTTCGCGCAGTCGCGGCCGAAGGCGGCCCACCGGGCGCGAAAATGGAAGCGCTTGTCGCGGTGGCCGAAACCGTCGAGAAAATGCCCGGTCTCGAACCCTGGCCAGCAATCGAGCCAGGCGCCTTCCTCGAACGCCTGCGGCGCCGGCAGGCCGCTCGCCTGCAATGTTGCCTCGATCAGTTGGAAGGCGCTCATTGCGAAGCC
>DATEKP010000264.1:0-3542 GCA_035277405.1 Allostellaceae bacterium
CGAAAAACGACAGGTCATCGGCGGCGATGCCGGCCTCCTCGTAAAGACCGCGCAACAGTGCCGCCTGGGCAGTTTCGCTGGGCAATGACAGGCCGATAGTCCGGCCGTCCGAATTGACCCCGGTCGCGCGGATCACGGCGCGGATGCGGTCGCCGTCGGCGAGGGCCGCGGCGAGCGGCTTCAGAATCGCGACGCCGCCGCCCTCGCCGCGCACATAGCCGTCGGCGCGTTCGTCGAAGGCAAAGCAGCGGCCGCGGCGCGACAGCATCGCGGCGTGGCAGAAGCCGAGAAACGGGTAGGGCGACAGCAAGAGGTTGACGCCGCCGACGATCGCGGCATCGATGCGCCCGCCGCGGATCGCCTCGCAGGCGTGGTGCAGCGCCACCAGCGACGACGAGCAGGCGGTATCGACCGTCAGGCTCGGGCCGCGCAGGTCGAAGACGTAGGACAGCCGGTTCGCGAGAATGCTGAGCGTGCCGCCGGTCATAAAATAAGGGTCGCCGCTCGCCGGGTCGGCGAGGCGCAGATCGCGGTAATCGGTCGTCGAGGCGCCAATGAAGACGCCGGTGCCGCTGCCGGCGAGGCGGCTCGCGGTGATGCCGGCATCCTCGACCGCGTGCCACGCCAGTTCGAGCAGGATGCGCTGCTGCGGATCCATCTGCGCCGCCTCGCGCGGCGAGATGCCGAAGAAGGCGGGCTCGAACAGATCGGGGTCGGCGATCAGGCCGGCGGCCCAGGTATAGCTTTTCGCCGGCGTGCCGCGCGTCGGGTGATAATAGAAGCGGGTCGACCAGCGCCGCTCGTCCACCCCGGTGACCGCATCCGTAGCTGAACTGAGCAGCTCCCAGAACGCCTCCAGGTTCGGCGCTCCGGGAAAGCGGCAGGCGGCGCCGATGATCGCGATCGAGCCGTCACTCATGGCGCTGGGCAAAACCGGTTCCGTGGCGAGGCAGATTAGCGAGACCGGCGGCGCGGCCTTTCTTCATTACACAGGCGAGGGCGCGAAGGCCAGTTCGCGAGCGGGGCGGAATGTCGTCGCCGGAGGACGGCGTCGGCGCGCGGAGGTTATCGAAGCCCGCCAGCGAATTCAACCGCCCGCCGGCGGCGCCACGGGGTCTCGAACCTTCCGTCGCTCCTGCGAAGCGGGAGTCCGGCGGCGCGTCGCTTCCACCTGGATTCCCCGCTTGCGCGGGAATGACGGTCCCATCTGCTCGGACCACGCTCAGAAATAGCCGCGCAGATTGCCGCGAATACGCTGCAGCACCGGGATTTCCGGTGCGGCGGGGGCAAAGCTCTCGCCGGTTATCGTCTCATAGGCGGCGATGTAGACCCGCGCCGTCTTGGCGATCACCTCGCGTGGAATTGATGGGATCGGGTCGCGATAGGGATCGCAGCGCGCCGCGACCCAGCGGCGCAGCACATCCTTGTCGAAGCTCTCCGGCGGCTCCCCGGCGGCGAAGCGGGCCGGGTAGGTCGCGGCGAACCAGTAGCGGCTGCTGTCCGGCGTGTGCACCTCGTCGGCCAGCAGGATGCGGCCGTCGCGGTCGCGGCCGAACTCGTATTTGGTATCGACGAGAATGAGGCCCCGTTCGGCCGCGAGGTCCCGGCCGCGGGCGAACAACGAGAGCGCCTTCTGCAACACCTCGCGCCACTCGGCCGCGGTCAAGAGGCCGCGCGCGACAATCTCGGCCGCCGTCACCGGCTCGTCGTGTTCGCCGTCCGTCGCCTTGGTGGTCGGGGTCAGGATCGTCGCGGGCAGCTTCTCGTTCTCGCGCAGCCCGTCGGGGAACGGGATGCCGTAAATGTCGCGCCGGCCGGCGCGGTACATCGACCACACCGAGGTCGCCGTCGTGCCGGCGAGGTAGTCGCGTACGACGATTTCGACCGGCAGGATGTCGAGCCGCCGGCAAACGACAACATTGGGGTCGGGGTAGTCGATGACATGGTTCGGGCAGATGTCCGCGGTGCGCTCGAACCAGAACCGCGCAATCTGCGTCAGCACCTGGCCCTTGAACGGGATCGCCGCGATGGCGCGGTCGAACGCCGAGAGGCGGTCGCTCGCGATGATGATGCGCCGCCCGTCCGGCAGGTCGTAATTGTCGCGCACCTTGCCACGATAGTGGTTCGGCAATTCCGGGATCGTTGCGTCGGCGAGCGCGCGATCGGCCTGACGTGCGAGGAAGTCGAGATCGAGCATCGGAAGCCGCAGCGCCGCACTACCGCCGCTGCTGGCGGCGCAGGAAGTCGATGAAGGTGGCGGCGAGCAGCCCTTCCTTGCGGTCCCAATCGGCAAAGGCGGCATCGCGGTCGGGATGCGTATCGGTCACGACCTCGCGGTATTCGGCGTTGGGCATCAGGCGGTGCGCCGCCTGGCCGGCCTCGCGCGGATGCACCGGGTCGCTTCCGGGAGCGATGCAGGCCGGCGCCGTCATCGCGCGCAATTGCGCCGGGCTGAGGCCGATCACCGGGTGCTCGGCGCCGGCCAGGAAGCTCTGCCGCCAGCGCCTCATGCGGGCGGCGAAATCGTCCGGCGCCATCCCCATCAGCAGGTCGCGCGCGCTGCGGTTGATGCCGATCACCTCGCGCCAATGGTCGAGGTCGCAGACCGCCGCCATGCCGCCCCGCTCCGCCGCCGCGATATGCGAGTCGTAATACTGGTCGGTCAGCCGCGCGGCGGCGAAAGCGCCCCCGGTGACGCGCCACAACAGCAGCCCGCGCACGTCTTCCGGGCGGCGCAGCGTCAGGATCAGTGCGAGACGGCAGCCGGACGAACTGCCGCCGATGAAGGCCGGCAGGGCATCGAGCCGCGCCAGCAGCTCGTGCAAATCCTCGGCCCATTCCTCGTTTTCCGACGCGCCCTCGACGGCGATGCCGGAGGCGCCACAATTGCGCCGGTCGTGGACGACGACGCGGAACCCGGCCTCGGCGATCTTCACTGCCAGCGGGCGCACCGCCGTGCCGGCGCGGCGACCGCCCGGTTGCAGTGCGACGAACGGGCCGCGCTCGCCAAGCACCTCGTAGTTGATGTCAACACCGCGGATGCTGGCGATGGGCATGGCACTGTTCCCTGGCGGACCGGACCGCCGCCAGCTTAGCCGATCGCCGTCTTACAGCGCCATCGCGATGGCCAAGAAACCCCACCCGGCCAGCACCGCGCCGGCAATCCAGCGCATCCGCCCGCCCCATGGCAGCGCCTTCTCGACCAGAACCAGCAGCGCGATCGCGGCGATCCAGGCGAGGTTCATGATGCCGCCGACGAACAGCACCGCCATCAGCATCCAGCAGCAGCCGAGGCAGAACGCGCCGTGCCCGACGCCGCTGAGGAGCGCGCCGGCACCGCTGTCGCGCCAGTGGAACAGCAGGAACTCCAACGGCGAGCGGCAGTGGCGCAGGCACGTCTCCTTAAGCGGAGACCATTCGTAAAAGCCCGCCCCGACCAGCACCGCCCCGGCCAGCAGCGTATCGGCCAGCGCCATCCCCTTCGACAGAAGTCCTGCTTCGCTGAGGCCCCATTGCAGCAGCGTCGCCAGGGCGGCGAAGCC
>DATEKP010000265.1:0-6550 GCA_035277405.1 Allostellaceae bacterium
TTCCGACCTAGCCGCGCCACCGCCTCCTCGACATGGCGGGAGAACACGTATTCGGCCGGCCGCTGCCGATCGAGCGGGATTTCCGGCGCCATTTCGCCATCGGTCCGCACGCCGCGTAGCGCGACCCCCGCAGCTTTCAGCGGGTGGCGCACCGAATCGACGACGGCGGTCGCCTCGTAGCCGCTGTGCACCATGCACTGGGCGCACTTCTCGTAATTGCCGGTGCCGTAGGAATCCCAGTCGGTCTCCTCCATCAGCTCCTTAAAGGTGCGGGCATAACCCTCGCCGAGCAGATAGCAGGGCCGCTGCCAGCCGAAATAATTGCGCGTCGGGTTTCCCCACGGGGTGCAGCGATAGTTCTGGTTGCCGGCGAGAAAATCGAGGAACAGGCCCGACTGGTTGAACTCCCAGCGCCGTTTCGCGTCGTGCCGGAAAATGTCGCGGAACAATTCCTTGGTGCGGCGGCGGCTGAGAAAGTGCGCCTGGTCGGGGGCACGCTCATAGGCGTAGCCGGGAGAGACAGTGATGCCGTCGATGCCCATCTCGGTCACGTCATCGAAAAACCGCGCGATGCGCTCCGGTTCAGCGGTGTCGAACAGCGTCGCGTTGATGTTGACGCGGAAGCCCCGCGATTTGGCCGTGCGGATCGCCTCGACGGCGCGGTCGTAGACGCCGCCCTGGCATACTGAGCGGTCGTGGTCCTCGCGGTCGCCGTCGAGATGCACGGTCCAGGCGAAGAACGGGTTGGGCGTGAACTGGTCGATCTTTTTTTCCAGCAAGAGCGCATTGGTGCAGAGGTAGACGAATTTCTTGCGGGCGGTAATCGCCGCGACGATCTGCTCGATTTCGCGGTGCAACAGCGGCTCGCCGCCGGCGATGACGACGACCGGCGCGCCGCATTCATCGACCGCTTCGAGGCATTCGGCGACGCTCAGCCGCTGGTTCAGGATCGCGTCGGGATAGTCGATCTTGCCGCAGCCGGCGCAGGCGAGGTTGCAGCGAAACAGCGGCTCCAGCATCAAGACGAGCGGATAGCGGCGCACGCCGCGCAGATGGCGCCCCAGCACATAGGCGCCGACCCTGATCTTCTGTTGCAGCGGGATAGCCAAGGCGAATCCTCGTTGGAGCCGGTTCAGCCGCGGGCCGGGTTGTCGGCGAGCTGCGACGGCATGCGAAAGCGAACGTTCTCGGTGACCCCCGGCAGCACCTCGAGCTCGATGTCGGTGGTCTCGCGCAGCCGCGCGATCAATTCCTCGACCAGCTCGTCCGGCGCCGACGCGCCGGCCGTGATGCCGACCGAGCGGGCGCCTGCGAGCCATTGGGGATCGAGCGCGCGCGCGCCTTCGATCAGGTAGCTCGGCACCCCGCTCTCGGCCGCGATTTCGCGCAGCCGGTTCGAGTTCGAGCTGTTCGGCGCGCCCACAACGAGAACAACATCGACAATTTTCGCCAGTTCCCGCGCCGCCCGCTGGCGGTTCTGGGTGGCGTAGCAGATGTCCTTGGTGTCGGGGCCGACGATCGACGGGAAGCGTGCCTTCAGCGCCTCGATGACGGCGCGCGTGTCGTCCACGGAGAGCGTCGTCTGAGTGATGAAGGCGAGCTTGTCGGGATTGGCGACAACGAGCCGCGCCACCTCCTCGGGCCGCGAGATCAGGTGCACCCGGCCGGTGATGCGGCCCATCGTGCCTTCGATCTCCGGGTGCCCGGCATGCCCGATCAGGATGATCTCGCGCCCCTGATTGGCGTAGCGCTGCCCCTCGATGTGGACTTTCGAAACCAGCGGGCAGGTGGCGTCGATGACCGGCAGGCCGCGCTCGCCGGCACGCCGCTCGATCTCGCTGGCGACGCCGTGGGCGCTGAAGATCGTCACCGCGCCGGGCGGCACCTCGTCGATCTCGTCGACAAAACGCGCGCCCTTGGCGCGCAGCCGTTCGACAACATGGCGGTTGTGCACGATCTCGTGTCGCACATAGATCGGCGGGCCGTATTTCTCGAGCGCCCGCTCGACGATCTCGATCGCCCGTTCGACCCCGGCGCAGAAGCCGCGCGGCTGGGCCAGCACCACTCGCATCATCTCGCTCGTCATCCTCGCTGTGCCGCTTCGGGCAGGGGCGCGGCGGCGCCGGCAACGGCGTTGCCTATCCCTGCCATAATTCGCGCACCGCGCGCAATGCTGCGGCGCGGCGCCGCAATTTCCGCCGCGGTCGGCGGGCGATGCATTTTGCACCTGTGCCGGCGCGGCGGGTTTGTTATCACTAACGCCCGCGCGGGGGATTTGCGCGGATTCGGCAGGGGAACTTCATGGGATTGCCATGTCGCCGTCGCGCCGGCTGCTGCTGAGCCTTGCAGCCGCGACCGTGCTGCGGCCGCGGATAGCGGGCGCCGCCGATCCGGCGGCCGAGATCCGGCATTTCTACGACGATCTCTTGGCGCTGATGAAACAGGCGAAGCGGCTCAGCTTCGACGAGCGCTACAGCCGCATCGCGCCGGCCATCACGCGCGCGTTCGACCTCGGCCTGATGACCCGCATCGCGGTCGGTCCGAGCTGGGGCCAGATCGGGGCGGCCGAGCAGCAGCGACTCAGCGACGCGTTCGCGCGCTACACGATTTCGGTCTACGCCAACCGCTTCGACGATTACGGCGGCGAGCGCTTCGAGGTGGATCCCGCCGCCGCGCCCAACACCAACGGCAGCCTGGTCAAGAGCTGGCTCGTCAAGGCGAACGGCGAGAAGATCGTGCTGAACTACCTGATGCGCCCGGAAGGCGGCGGCTGGAAGGTCATCGACGTTTACCTGAGCGGCACCGTCAGCGAGTTGGCGACGCGGCGCTCGGAGTTCCTCGCGGTGTTGCAGCGCGAGGGTGCGGACGGGCTAGTCCGCATGCTGGAAAAACGCACCGCCGCGTTACGAACCGGGTGAGGCGCGCTGCGGCGCGGTGGGCGTTGCCGCCGGGACGGGCGGCGCCTTGCCCGGGTCCTGGTAGAAATCGGTCCCCGGCCCGGCGGCCTTGCCGTGCCGCAGTTCGGCCGCTCGGTTCTGCTGCGACAGGCTGCGCAGCTGGGCATAGAAATCGAGGGAGTTCTTTTGCAGATCGTCGAGTGTATCCATCGCGCGGGCGCGCTGGTCGATGCCGTCGACGACAAACCGCGAGATCTGCATCCGGTCGAGCCCCTGGGCGGAGGCGAGATAGCTGAACGGGTCGATATAGGCGTCGGCGCCCATGCCGAACAGGTCGCGCGGGTTCGATGGTCCGAGGATCGGCACGATCAGATAGGGTCCTTGCGGCAAGCCCCACGCGAACAGTGTTTGTCCGAAATCGCCGGTCTGCTGTTGGAGGCCGAGTTTGCTTGCCGGGTCGAATAGGCCGCCGATGCCGATCGTGCTGTTGACAACGAACCGGCCGAGCGCGATGCCCGCGCGCCGCGGTTCTCCCTGCAGCGTGTCGTTGATGGTGACGACCGGCTCTTTCATGTTATCGAGCGCCCGCTTGATGGCGTCGCGCCCCTTTTCCGGCACGACCGTCATGTACACCACGGTCGCGGGCTTCAGCAGGATGCGGTCGAGGAACAGGTTGAAATCGAGGATTTTGCGGTTCAGCGGTTCGAGCGGATCGTTGTTCTGCTCGAACGCGACCCGAGCGGCGGGATCGCCCGGCGGCGTCGCGCAGGCCGCGAGCAATAGCGCGAGCAGCAAACCGGCGGCGCGGCCCAAGGCTCCGCGCGAAGAGGCGACAGTCATCGACACGCGCTGTGGGATGATCTCGGCTGGCAGGAACAGAATGACCCCCGACCCGGTGCGTTATCCCCGAAACCTGCCGACCGGCGCAACGATAAATCGGAGCGCGCTTCCGGCTCTCTGGTTGTTAGCCGTTACGCGATGACCTCCCTTTCCCTCGCGCTGCTGTTGCTGGCGGCATGGATCTACCTGATTGGCGCGACGGCGGCGGCGATCCGCTTCTCGCGTCGTTCGGTGCGACAGAATGCCGTGGGACGGAGCGGTCCGCCGGTCTCCGTGCTGAAGCCGCTGCACGGCATAGACCCGGGGCTGTACGAGAACCTGGCCTCGTTCGCCGCACAGCGTCACGGCGAAGTCCAGCTGGTCTTGGGCGTGCGCGACCGCACCGACGCGGCTCTGCCGGTGGCGCGGCGGCTGATCGCCGAGCGCGCTGCCGACGAGATAGAGCTGGTGATCGACCCGGCGACCGCCGGCAGCAACCTCAAGGTGGCGAACCTCGAAAACATGCTGCCGGCGGCGCGGCACGATGTTCTGGTCATCGCCGACAGCGACATGCGCGTCGGCCGCGATTATATCGCCACAGTCATCGCGCCGCTCGCCGACCCGCGCACCGGCCTCGTCACGTGCCTCTACAAGGCGGTGCCGCATGGCGGGTTGTGGTCGTGCCTGGCGGCGCTGCACATCAATTTCGGCTTTCTGCCGGGCGCGCTGGTCGGGGAGGTGCTGCAGGTCGGCGGCGGCTGCTTCGGTGCGACCCTGGCGCTGCGTCGCGACGTGTTCGAGCGGATCGGCGGGTTTGCGCGGCTGCGCAACGAGCTTGCCGACGATCACCGCATGGGAGCCGCAGTGCGTGCGCTCGGGCTGAACACGGCGCTGTCGTCCTATATCGTCGAAAATCACGTCGCCGAGGCTTCGCTCGCCAGCCTGTGGCGGCACGAATTGCGCTGGGCGCGCACATCGCGGGCGATGGCGCCAATGGGCTTCGCCGGCTCGGTCGTGACGCACACGCTGGTGCTGTCGTTGCTCGCGGCAGCGGCCTCGGGCGCGGCGGTCGGGGCGGGCCTCGTCGCGATCTCGCTGCTACTGCGCTGGGGGTCGGCAATGGCGATAGCGCGCCCCCTCGACTTGCCACGGCGGGGGCTGTGGCTGTTGCCGTTGCGCGATATGCTGTCGTTCGCGGTATTTATCGGCAGCTTTTGCGGACGCAGCGTGAGCTGGCGCGACCGGGTGTTCCGGGTCAGCCCGCGCGGCCGCATCAGCATCGAGGGGGACTAGCCGGTATGATGAAGACTCTGTTCCTGCACCCGCCGTCATTCGACGGATTCGACGGCGGGGCGGGGTCGCGCTACCAGGCGCGGCGGGAGATCCGCTCGTTCTGGTACCCGACGTGGCTTGCCCAGCCGGCCGCGTTGGTGCCCGGGAGCCGCCTGATCGACGCGCCGCCGGCACGCAAGCGGCTCGACGACGTATTGCCGCTCGCCGGCGCGTACGAGCTGGCGGTCCTGCACACCTCGACCCCGTCCTTCGCCTCCGACATCCGGGTTGCCGAAGCGCTGAAGGACGCCAACCCGCGCCTCAAGATCGGCTTTGTCGGCGCCAAGGTCGCGGTCGAGCCGGAGCTGAGCCTCGCCGCCTCACGCGGTGTCGATTTCGTCGCGCGCGAGGAGTTCGACTTCACGATCAAGGAGGTCGCCGAGGGCCGAGCGTTCGCCGACATCGACGGGCTGAGCTGGCGCGACGGCGGCGGCGCGCTGATCCACAACCGGCCGCGCGCGGTGCTCGAGGAGATGGACCGGCTGCCGTTCGTGACCGAGGTCTACAAGCGCGATCTGCGGGTCGAGGACTATTTCATCGGCTATCTCAAGCACCCTTATTTATCTCTCTACACCGGCCGCGGTTGCCGCTCAAAATGCAGCTTCTGCCTATGGCCGCAGACGGTCGGAGGGCACCGCTACCGGGTCCGCAGCGTCGCCCACGTGATCGAGGAAATCCGCCTCGCGAATAGCTGGTTTCCGCAGGTCAAGGAGTTCTTCTTCGACGACGACACCTTCACCGACGACCGCCCGCGGGCCGAGGCGATCGCCAAGGAGCTCGGCAAGCTCGGCGTCACCTGGTCGTGCAACGCCAAGGCCAACGTGCCGCGCGCGACGTTGGAAGTGCTGCGCGACAACGGCCTGCGGCTGCTGCTGGTCGGCTACGAGACCGGCAACCAGCAGATCCTGAACAACATCAAGAAGGGCATGCGCATCGACATCGCGCGCCGCTTCACGAAGGATTGCCACGAACTCGGCATCACGATCCACGGCACCTTCATCCTCGGCCTGCCGGGCGAGAGCAAGGAGACGATCGAGGAGACGATCCGATTCGCCGCCGAGATCAACCCGCACACGATCCAGGTGTCGTTGGCCGCCCCCTATCCCGGCACCGAGCTCTACCGCCAGGCGGTTGCCGAGGGCTGGCTCGACATCGCACACGCCGAATTGATCGACGACAACGGCGTGCAGATCGCGCCGTTGCACTATCCGCATCTGTCGCACACCGAAATCTTCCAGTCGCTGGAGACCTTCTACAAGCGCTTCTACTTCCGCCGCGGCAAGATCGCCGCGCTGCTGGCCGAGATGATCCGCAGCCCGCAGATGATGCGCCGCCGCCTGCGCGAGGGCGTCGAGTTCTTCCAGTTCCTGCGCCAGCGCGAGATGGCGGGGTGAGGCGCGGAGCCGACGCGCCTAGTACCCGGTCTCGCTGGAGCGCGAGTGACTTGCGCTATTCGGCTCCTCCCCCGCCTGCGGGGGAGGGGGACCATGCGAAGCATGGTG
>DATEKP010000266.1:0-2254 GCA_035277405.1 Allostellaceae bacterium
CGCGGCGGCCGGCGCGGCGATCGCCGCGGCCGCGCTGGCCACACCGCTCACTGCAGCGAGCCTCACCGCCAATGGCAGCACCGGCGGCGTCATTACCGCCGCGCTCGCGGCGACGCTCACCGGCGCCGTGCTCGGCGCCAGTGCGACCTCGCGTTCCATCGCCCCGATCGGGATCGGCACCGCCGCTCTCCATGCACGACAGGCGACCGCCGGCGAGGGCCTGGACACGCTGGTCGCGCCGGGCGACACCAACCCGCCGATCATTTTCGAGCCGCCGGCCCAGCTATCCGGCGGCGTGATCGAAGTGTGGGTGATCGCCACCGGCGGCCCCAACTGGGGCGGTTGCCAGATCTGGGTGTCGAGCGACGGCAACACCTACGCGCTGGCCGGCACGATCTATCGCGGCGGCCGGCAGGGGGTGCTGGCGGCGATGCTGGCGAGCCACGCCGACCCGGACACCGCCGACACGCTGTCGGTCGATCTGAGCGAAAGCCGGGGTCAGCTGCTGTCGGGCACGCAGGCCGATGCCGACGGCTTCGTGACGTTGTGCTACTGCGACGGCGAATTGGTCAGCTATCAGACTGCGACGCTGACCGCCGCCTACCATTACGATCTCGGATATCTGCGGCGCGGCGTCTACGGCACGCCGATCGGAGTGCACTCGCAGGGCAGCAATTTCGCCCGCCTCGGCCCGAACGACCCGTCGCTGTTCCGCTACCGCTATCCGCAAAGCTTTGTCGGGCAGACGATCTCGGTGAAATTGCCGGCATTCAACATGTTCGGCCAGGGGCTGCAGGGCCTGGCCGGGCTGACCCCGACCGCCTACACGCTGACCGGCGGCGGCGCCGCGCAGCAGCCGGCCCTTGTCTCGGGGTCGTGGAGCGGCAGCCCCACCGCGAACCAGGTCGTCGAGCGCTACATCTTCGCCGCCCCGGTCACGTTTCTGGCCGGGCTGTCCGGCAGCTTTGGCGCCGCCGGCACCGCGGCGACGGCCGCCGCCGGCTTCGCGATCGAAAAGAACGGCACGGCTGTCGGCGCAATGAATTTCGCCGCCGGTGCCACCGGCGCCACCTTCACGATGACGGCGGCGACCGCCTTCGTGGCGGGAGACGTGCTGACGATCGTCGCTCCGGCCACGCCGGACGCGACCCTCGCCAACCTGACCTGGACGCTCGTCGGCAGCCAATGACCGACACTGCGCCCGATGACGGGGCGCACCGTGCCGGCCGCGAATCGGTCTGGCTCGGCGCGATCCACCCGCATTTCACGCCCGACATCAATCTCGGCCATCTGGTGCAGGCGGTCGTCGTCGTCACCACGGTCGGCGGCGGCATTCTCGCCGGCTATCTGAGCCTGCGCGCCGATCTCGACCTGCAGCGCGCCAAGCTTGCCGGCCACGAGGCGCGGCTCGCCATCGCCGAGCACCTACTCGACCAGCGCCGCAGCGAGGACCGGCAGTTCCAGACCGAGATGCGCGCCGCCCTCGAGCGCGTCATGCAGGCGATCGCCGACCTGCGCACCGAGATCGTCCAGAAAGAGGACCGCAAATAGCGATGGCCTCGTGCCCGCTGCCCGCAATCGTATTCGACGGCGTCATCGACGTGTCGCACCATAACGGCGCGATCGACTGGCCGGCGGTCGCCGGCGCCGGCATCGTGCTCGCCTTCGTTAAGGCGACGCAGGGCGTCGGCTTTGTCGATCCGGCCTTCGCGCGCAACCGCTGCGCGGCGGTCGCCGCCGGCATCCTGGTCGTGCCCTATCATTTTCTCGACGCTGCCGACCCGCTGCGGCAGGCCGCGCATTTCCTGTCGGTCACGACGCTGCGCCCCGGCGACGCCGCGATGATCGACTGGGAGAGCGATGCGCCGGCCGGTGCGCTGGTCGCATTCGGCCGCGCCGTCGCCAAGCGCACCGGCCGCGACCCGCTCGCCTATTACGGCTGCGCGCAGCTTGCCGAGGCCGATCCCGATCTGTCGCGCTGGCCGTTGATGCTGCCGGAATACCCGCAGGGCGAGGCGCCCGGCGATTACGCCGAGCTCGTCGCCCGCCCGCCGCGCCTGCCGGCCGGCCGCGTGCCTGACTGGCACGGCGGCGGGCGGCCCTACGATTTCCACCAATACACGCCGGCGGGCCGTGTCGCCGGCATCGCCGGCCCGGTCGACCGCTCGGTCTGGGTCGGCATGCCCGCCGAATTGCGCGCCTGGTACGCCGGCGCCGCGCCGCCGCTCGGCTGAATTCCAGCACGGACATGCCA
>DATEKP010000267.1:0-3667 GCA_035277405.1 Allostellaceae bacterium
CCTTCAGCGACAGGCCGGCGCGTTCCAGCGCCTTTTTCGCCGCCGGCACCGGACCGAACCCCATGATGCGCGGCTCGACCCCGGCCACCGCCGACGACAGGATTTTGGCGATCGGCTGCGCCCCCGCCTTCTCGCCGGCGCTCCGGCTGGCGACGATCATCGCCACCGCGCCGTCGTTGATGCCCGAGGCGTTGCCGGCGGTCGTCACGCCGTCCTTGAACAGCGGCCGCAACTTGGCCAGCGCCTCGATGTTGGTGCCGGGGCGCGGGTGTTCGTCCTCGGCGACCGTGACCGGCCCGGCGCGGCCGGCCGGCACCTCGACCGGCGTGATCTCGCCGGCGTAGAAGCCGTCGGCCTTGGCGGCGGCATATTTTGCCTGCGAGCCTTCGGCGAACACGTCGGCCTGTTCGCGCGTGATCTGGTACTCGCGCGCCAGATTGTCGGAGGTCTCCGGCATCGTGTCGGCGCCGTAGCGGCCCTCGACCTTCGGGTTGGCGAAGCGCGCGCCAATCGTCGAATCGAAGACCCGCGCGTCGCGGCCGAACGCCGCCTCTGACTTGCCCATCACGAACGGCGCGCGGCTCATGCTCTCGACCCCGCCGGCAACGAACACGTCACCCTCGCCGCAAGTGATCGCCTGCGCCGCCGTCGCGATCGCGTTGAGGCCGGAGCCGCAATTGCGCTGCAGCACCGAGCCAGGGATTTCGATCGGCAGGCCGGCGACCAGCGCCGCGTGGCGCGCGACGCAGCGGCTGTCCTCGCCGGCCTGATTGGCGCAGCCGACCACAACATCTTCGATCTTTTCGGGAGCAAAACCGCTGTCGGCGACGACCTTGGCGATCACCGAGGCGAGCATGTCGTCGGGCCGCAGCCGCGCCAATGCTCCGGCATGGCGTCCGAACGGGCTCCTGAGACCGGTGTAGAGATAGGCGTCGAGCATCGGGCGGCTCCGTCGATTCGTCGGGCGAGGGCGCAGTGACGCGCGCCGTTCGCGCGATGTCAAGAATTCCCCCGCGACAGTGCCGCGACGGTGCCGCCACAAGGCCGTTTCCCGTTATGATCGGACGGTTTTGCCGCGAACAGGACGCCGCGTGGCGCACGGGCACGATCATCACGGACACGAACATCGCGCCGCGAGCGCCGATTACGGCCGCGCCTTCGCAGCCGGCATCGTCCTCAACCTCGCCTATGTCGCGGCCGAGGCGACGCTTGGAGTCGTCGCCGGGTCGTTGGCGCTGCTCGCCGATGCCGGGCACAACCTCGGCGACGTTCTCAGCCTCGGGCTGGCCTGGGGCGCGGCCTGGCTCGGCCGCCGTCGGCCGAGCCAGCGCTTCACCTACGGCCTCAGGTCGAGTTCGATCCTGGCGGCGCTCGCCAATGCGGCGATCCTGCTGGTCGTCACCGGCGGCATCGCCTGGGAGGCGGTGTTGCGGCTGGGCCGCCCGGTGCCGGTCGCGGGTGGGCTGGTCGCCGCAATCGCCGCTGTCGGCATCGTCGTCAACGGCGGCACAGCACTCTTGTTTGCGCGCGGCCGCCGCCGCGACCTCAACATCCGCAGCGCATTCCAGCATATGACGGCCGACGCGCTGGTGACGGCCGGCGTGGTCGTCGCCGGCATCGCCGTAGCGCTGACCGGTCTTGCGTGGATCGATCCGGCGGTCAGCCTCGCCGTTTCGGCGGTCATCGTCTACGGCACCTGGGGCCTCTTGCGCGATGCCGTGCGGCTCGCGCTCGACGCCGTTCCCGAAGGCATCGACACCGCCGCCGTGCGCGCCCACCTCGCGGCGCTGCCCGGCGTCGCGGCGCTGCACGATCTGCACATCTGGGGCATGAGCACGACCGAGACGGCGCTGACCTGCCATCTGGTAATGCCGGGCGGCCATCCCGGAGATGCCGCGCTCGCCGCCCTCGCGCACGAACTGGAGGCGCGCTTCGGCATCCACCACGCGACGATCCAGATCGAAATTGGCGACAGCGAGGAGGCCTGCGCGCTGACCTCCGAACACGCGCTATGAGCCGAGTCTAGCGGTAGAACTCGACCTTCGCCTCGCGGAACCACAGGAAATTGGCGGGCGCCGCCGAGATCGGGCCGTTAATCGCGAACACCGCGATCTCGAAGCGTTCGCCCGGATGCACGATATTGTCGCCGAGCACCAAGCGGTTCGGCATGTTGAAGCCCTGGATGCAACCGGGGCTCGGCCGGCCGGCGGCGCGCGGCAGTTCGCCGTTGACCCAGATTTCCGCATAATCGTCGACATTGACGCGCAGCACCGCCTTGGCGCCGTCGGTGGCAAACCCCGCCGCCTCGACCGGCATGGTCAACACCGCGCGGTACCAGAAGAACGACACCATGCCGCCGCCGCGCCGACCGCCGAGATCATCCGCCGGCACGACCGGCCAGCTCGAATCGTCGAAGCCGAGCAGCTCGGCGTGCGGTTCGACATCGTACGTCGTCGGGAATTCGGGGCGCGCGTCGCCGAGGGCCGGGCACTCGACCAGCTTTGCCTCGCGACCGCGCCACACTGCCCCGAACGCCGCCGAACCCTCCGCCGTCATCAGCTCGACGACATGGACTGGCGGGGTCAGCGGCGCGATCGGCGGCTGAGGCGCGAGCAGCGGCGGGCGCGGCGGCGGAAGGGAGACCGTCGGGCGGATGTAGCGATCAGCGGGCATGGCACCCCGGCTTTTGCAGGACATGAAAAAAACTGAACACAGCCCGGTACAGCTCACGGATTTCAAGCTGGGCGGCCTGAAACCGGAGGCAGGAGAATATATCCAAGGCGACAGGATTGTCGCGGGTCTTGGCAGGGTGAGACCGAGCGGCAAGGCGAGCTTTGTCGTGATGAAGCGGCTCCCGGGCGCAACGAAGCCGACACGCATCACAAGGGGCCGCAGATCTCGTGCCCGTATTGTGACATGCGGATATTTTCGGGCACGGTGAACAATTGTCGGATCCCGCCGGTGGCGCGCGGGGTGGCGGCAAACTCGTAAGTCGGATCAGGCTCGATGACTACCACGTCATCAGCCTGGCCCGCCAGCGGCAGGTAATAGGCAATCGAAGAGCCGATCACGCCGCCGCCGATGATCGCGAGCCTACCGTCGTGACCTACTCGGCGGCCAAATTCGGGGTGAATTCCATCGGCAAGCCCTTGTGACCGGTCAGTCTCTCGCCCTCTTCGTACAGTTCGAAGGCGCGCTTCTTTACCGCCGGAATAACCGCGGCAATCTGCTCCAGATCGAGATCGGCGGCGATGCCCGGATAGCCGGCGCGTTCGATCATCGCACCGAGTTTGCGGTTCTCGAACTGCTCGAAGGTCCATACCAACGGATCGTCGATGACCGTCAGGTCCCAATTGGTCCGGTGGTTCTTGTTGCGCGGCCCGTAATGGTAATGCGGGTTTTGCCAAAAACAATCGAACGCCAGAAGCTCGGTCTCTTCAATATAGGTCTTGCCCTTTGAACCGCCGACATCAGCGAGGACGTGAACCGCGAGGCCGCCATCGCCGTTCATCAGCCGCCGCATTTCAAGGCCGAAGCGGATATTACCGGCTTCGAAGATTTCGGTGCCGCGGTTGTGCTTAACAGTGTTGCGCTTGGCGATGAAGGTCTCTCGCGCACAGGCCTCGATCTCGGGCAGCAGGTCACGCACCGCGCTCATATCTGTCGC
>DATEKP010000268.1:0-6478 GCA_035277405.1 Allostellaceae bacterium
CTGGGCGTGCGCATTTTCCGCCGGCGGCGAGGGTTCGGCGCGATCGCCCGGCGGCGCCGCGCCGCGCGGCAGGTAGAGCGTCACGGCGGTGCCCTCGCCGGGGCGGCTGGCGATCGTCATCGTGCCGCCCGACTGCTTCGAAAAGCCGTAAACCTGCGACAGGCCGAGGCCGGTGCCCTTGTCCGGGCCTTTGGTCGTGAAGAACGGCTCGACGACGCGCGGCAGGATATCGGCCGCGATGCCGCAGCCGTCGTCGCTGACCGTCAGCGCCACGAAATCGCCGGTGACGCCGTCCGGCGTATCGATTGTTTCGAGCCGTACGTTTTTCGCGGCGATGGCGATGGCGCCGCTCTCGGCGATCGCGTCGCGCGCGTTGACGACGAGGTTGACGAGCGCCAGCTCCAGTTCGGGCAAATCGACGGCGGCCGGCCAGGTGTCCTCCGGCACGTCGATCGTCAACCCGATATCGCCGCGCGCCGAGCTTGCCAGCAGATCGCGCGAGGCGACGAGGCGCTGGCGCAGATTGATGACGGCCGGGTTGAGCGGCTGGCGGCGCGAGAAGGCGAGCAGATGCCGGGTCAGGCTCTCGCCGCGCGCCGCGGCCAATTCGATCGCATCGAGCTTTCTGCGCTGCTGCGGATCGTCGATGCGCGGCTTCAAGGCCTGCGCATTGCCGCTGACCACCATCAAGAGATTGTTGAAATCGTGTGCGATGCCGCCAGTCAACTGGCCGAGGGCTTCGATCTTCCGCGACTGCGCGATGTGCTCCTCGGCGCGGCGCAGCGCTTCCGCCGCCTCTTTTTCCGCCGTGACATGGCGGCCGATGACGTAGATCAGCCCGCGCTCGGCGGTCATCGTCCACGACAGCCAGCGCCACGTCCCGTCCTTGTGGCGAAAGCGGTTTTCCATGCGCACGGTCGGCACGCCGGCGGCCAGCCGGGCGCGGCCGGCAATCGATTGCGCGGCGTCGTCGGGATGGCGCAGCTCATCGACATGGATGCGCTTGATCTCCGCGTCGCTCCACCCCAACAGGCTGGTCCACGCCGGATTGACGCTGAGGAAAAAGCCCTCGAAATTGGAGACGCCGAGCAGGTCTTCCGAGACCTGCCAGATGCGGTCTCGCTCGCGGGTACGCTGCGCGACTTCGGCCTCCAGCGTTTCGTTGAGGGCGCGCAGCCGCGCCGCGTCGCGGACCTGCCCGGTCGTCTCGATGCACACCGTCAGGACGCCGCCGATGCCGCTCGGTGCGCACGGGTCGGGGACCGGGCTGTAGCTGATCGTGAAATGCGCCGTCTCGACGCCGTTGCCGCGGTCGATCCGCCACAGCCGGTCGGCCGCGAAATAGGCCTGCCGCGAGCCGGCGAGGATCGCCTCGTTCAGCGGCCCGAGTTCGCGATAGATCTCGCTCCACACCTCGCGCAGCGGAAGGCCGAGCGCCGCCGGATGCTTGCCGCCGAGGACGGTGCGGTACGCGTCGTTATAGAGAAAGACAAGCTTCGGTCCCCAGCGCAGCGCCATCGGGAACGGCGAGGCAAGCATCGTCGCCGCGCTGACGCGCAAACTCTCCGACCAGCTCTCGATCGGTCCGATCGGCGTCTTCGACCAGTCGAAATCGCGCACGCGCTGCGCCATCTCGCCTTGCGCCGGGAAATCGAAGCCATCGCCGCGCATGGCCGGAGTTTACGGCTAAAGGCAACGGCGGCATAGCCTTTCCCCGGGTAATTCCGCCGCACGCAGTGGCCGGAGGCGCCGGGCCGGCTCTGCCGTCAAGGCGCGGCGAACATCATCGGCGGCGGCGCGATAACACCGAAAGCGGCGGCGAATTGTTCCGGCTGGAGGATGCCGAACGTGCTCGACGCGATGCCGAGCGCCACCAGAAGACACCACAGCAACCACCGCGATTGCCGCCGTTCGATCAACGCGCACTCGAAGATCCACAGCGGGTCCCGCGCCGAGAGCGCGAGCAGCGCGCCCAACACGAGTGCGATATCGAGCGTTGTTGCCTGGTTCGTCAGCATTGCGATCACCGCCGGCCAGAGCGCATCCATCCCTGCCGCAATTATCGGCGATCCGCCGCTCCACCTTTGTGACCGACTTCACAGGGCGGGCGTTCTGTTGCCGCCGCCGCGGCAGAGCGCGGCGATCCTTTCGCCGATCGCATGATTGCGGCTATAACCCAGCGGCCGACATCGTTCGCGAACGGGGGTGCTGCGGATGGAAGTCAGCCCGACCGCCATTGCCGACGTAAAGCTGATCACGCCGCTGCGCCACCGCGACCCGCGCGGCTTTTTCTCCGAGATCTTCCGCGAGTCGGTGCTGCGCGCGCATGGCATCGACGTGCCGTTCGTGCAGGAGAACCATTCGCTGTCGGTCGCCTCGGGGGTCGTGCGCGGGCTGCACTTTCAGTCCCCGCCCGAGGCGCAGGCGAAGCTCGTGCGGGTCGGCGCCGGCGCGGTGCTCGACGTTGCCGTCGATATCCGCCGAGGTTCGCCGAGCTTCGGCCGGCACGTGGCGGTCGTGCTGAGCGCCGCGGAGGGCAACCAGCTCTATGTGCCGGAGGGGTTTGCGCATGGCTTCTGCACGCTCGAACCCGATACCGAGGTGTTCTACAAGGTCAGCCGCTATTACTCGCGCGAGCACGATTGCGGGCTGGCGTGGAACGACCCGGCTCTCGCCATCGACTGGCCGGTCGCCGAGGCCGAGGCGCTGCTCTCCGACAAGGACCGCCGGCAGCCGCCGTTAGCCGAGTTGCCGGCCTATTTCCGCTACGCTTAGAGCGCGCCCGTGAAACTTCTGGTGCTCGGCGCCGGCGGTCAGGTCGGAGGGGAATTGCGCCGGCTCGCCTGGCCCCGGGATTATCGGGTGGCCGCCTGCGACCGCGACGGCGTCGACATCGCCTGCCGTACGGCCGTATTCGCGGCGATCGAGCGCGAGCGCCCCGACCTTGTCGTCAACGCGGCGGCCTATACCGCGGTCGATCGCGCCGAGAGCGAAGCCGAGGCGGCCTGGGCCGTCAACGCCGCCGGCCCGGCCAATCTCGCCGCCGCCTGCGGCGAAGCCTGCGTGCCGCTGATCCATCTTTCGACCGATTACGTGTTCGACGGCAGCAAGACCGCGCCCTACCGCGAGGACGATCCGGTCAACCCGCTCGGCGTCTACGGCAACAGCAAGGAGGCGGGCGACCGCGCCGTGCGCGAGGCGATGCGAGAGCACGTGATCCTGCGCACCGCCTGGGTCTACGCCGCGCACGGGCACAATTTCGTGCACACGATGCTGCGGCTGGCCGCGGAGCGGCCGGCGCTGCGCGTCGTCGCCGACCAGATCGGCTCGCCGACCAGCGCCGCCGATATCGCGGCGGCGATCGCCGCGATCGCCGCGCGCATTGCGGCCGGCAACGGGCGGTGGGGCACCTACAATTTCGCCGGCGCCGGTACCGTGAGCTGGCATGGCTTCGCCACCGCGATCTTTGAACTGGCCGCCCCGTGGCGCGGGCCGCCGCCGCCGGTCGAGGCGATCGCGACCTCGGATTATCCGACCCCCGCCCGGCGCCCGGCCAATTCGGTGCTCGATTGCCGCAAGATCGCCGATCATTACGGCATCGTGCCGCGTCCCTGGCGCGCCGCGCTCGCCGACGTGATCCACGAGATCTATCGGGCGCCCCGATAATCCCGACCGGGCCAAGAAGCGCCGCCACGGCGGGCGCGGCGGCGAATTGGCGGCAGACGCTGTGGGCGATGGTCGCCATCCAGTTCGTCATGACGATGGCGTTCTCGATGCTGTCGCCGATCATGCCCTTGTTCCTGCCGGTGCTCGGCGTTTCGGGTGCGAGCGCGATCGCCCTATGGGCCGGCATCCTGAACGGCGTTACCTCGTTGGTCGCCGCCTTCGCCTCGCCGCTATGGGGCACGGTCGCCGACCGGCACGGCCGCAAATTGATGCTGATCCGCTCGAGCCTGGCGATCGGCGTCTTTACCGCGCTGATGGGGGCGGCCGGCAATGTCTGGCAGTTTTTCGCGATGCGCGCGCTGATGGGCCTCTTCGCCGGGTTCTCCAGCGCCGCGATCGCTCTCGTCGCCAGCCAGGCGCCGGAAACCCGGCTCGGCTATTCCTTGGGCTGGCTCAGCACCGGGCAATTGGTCGGGTCGCTGGTCGGCCCGATCCTCGGCGGCATCCTCGCCGACCTGACGAACAGCTACCGCATCCCGTTCTTCTGCACCGCGGCGATGATTCTCGTTGCGATGGGCCTCGTATGGTTCATCGTGCACGAGGAGTTCGCCCGCCCTCGCCGGGGCAGCGATGTCGCGCGCTCGCGGGTCAGCGGCCTCGTCGCGCTGGTCACCACTCCGGCGCTCTTGGCCTTGTTTTTCGTGCTGCTGATGGCGCAGTTCGGCGTGCGCACGGTGCAGCCGATCGTGACGCTCTACGTCAAGGAGATGGTCGGCGCGGTGCCCAATCTCGCGACATTGGCGGGCATCGCCTTTTCGATCACCGGCCTCGCCAATGTCGTCGCCGCGCCGTTTCTCGGCACCCGCAGCGACCGCATCGGTTATCGCCGCGTCCTGTTGATCTGTCTCGCCGGCGGCACGCTGACGACGTTGCCGCAGGCCTTCACCGACAATTACTGGCTGTTCGCTGCCGAGCGCTTCGCGGTCGGGCTGTTCATCGGCGGCCTTTTGCCGACCGCCAACGCGCTGGTCGGCCGCCTCGTCGCGCGCGCCGACCGCGGCGCCGTCTACGGCATGACCTCGTCGGCGATGTTCATGGGCAATTCGCTCGGGCCGCTCTTGGGCGGCGGCGTCGCCGCGACGCTCGGTCTCCATTGGGTGTTCCTGATGACCGCACTGGTGATGGCCCTGAACCTCGCCTGGGTCTATTACCGTGTGCCGGAATTCGCCGAGGAATTGCGGACCGGTCGATAAATCCTGCGGGCGCTCGGCATCGGTGAGGAAGACGGGGATGACGCTTTGGCGAAATCTGGCCGCGGCCGCGGCGCTGTCCGTGCTGATGGCCGCCGGCGCGGCGGCGCAAACAAAGCCCGAAGGCGAGATCAAATATGCCGTGTACGTGACATTGTCGCCGGCGTGGCTCGATCCGGGAGAAGCGGTGCCGGGCACGTTGACCCCGTTCTGGATCATGTACGCATTGCACGACGCGCTGGTGAAGCCGGCGCCGGGCAAGGTCATGGCGCCGGCGCTCGCCGAGTCGTGGACCGTCAGCCCGGACCAGCGGGTCTACGAGTTCACGCTGCGCCAAGGGGTCAAATTCCACAACGGCGACCCGTTCACCGCCGATGATGTGAAATACAGCTTCGAGCGCGCCAAGGCGGCGGAATTGCGCGGCAAGGTGCAGGAGGTGGTCGTCGTCGATCCGCTGCACGTGCGCTTCGTGCTGAAGCAGCCGTGGCCCGATTTCATGACCTATTACGGCACCTTGGCCAGCGCTGCCGGCTGGATCGTGCCGAAAAACTACACCGAGAAGGTCGGCAAGGAGGGGTTCAAGGCGCACCCGGTCGGCCTTGGCCCCTACAAATTCGTCAGCAACAAGCCGGGCCTCGAACTGATCCTCGAGGCCTATGACGGCTATTGGGGCGAGAAGCCGTCGGTCAAGCGGCTGGTGTTCGAGAGCGTGCCGGAAGAGACGACGCGGCTTGCGATGCTGAAGCGCGGCGATGTCGATGTCGCCTACCTGCTCGACGCCTCGCTGGCGCAGGCGGTCAAGGACGATCCGAAGCTGAAGCTCGCCTTCTCCGGTGGCATCGGCACCTACTATCTCGATTTCTTCGACATGTGGGATCCGAAATCGCCGTGGCACGACGCGCGTGTGCGCAAGGCGGCGAGCCTGGCGATCGACCGGCACGCGTTGAGCGACGCAGAAACGCTCGGCGCCTCGCCGCCGACCGGCAGTGTCGTCTTAAAGAGCTTCGAATACGCCATGCCGATCGAACCCGACCCGTACGATCCGGCGCAGGCCAAAAAGCTGTTGGCGGAAGCGGGATATCCGAACGGCTTCGACGCCGGCGACCTCTACCCGTGGCCGCCCTATTTCA
This sequence comes from Allostellaceae bacterium, assembly GCA_035277405.1. Classification (GTDB taxonomy): domain Bacteria; phylum Pseudomonadota; class Alphaproteobacteria; order ATCC43930; family CGMCC-115725; genus DATARH01. Next base: position 6,047 of record DATEKP010000268.1, read on the forward strand.
GCGCCGGCGAGGCGATCGCCGGCTATCTCGGCGCGATCGGCATCAAGACGCGGGTGCGCACGATGGAGCGCGCCGCGTTCTACGCCGCATTGCCGTCGAAGAAGCTCAAAGGGCTGTGCATGTGCATCGCCGCTTCACCCGGCAATGCCTCGACGCGCCTCGCGCAACTGGCGCCGAGCGACGGCGGCTTCGCCTATGGCGGCTTCCCCGATGTCGATCAGTTGTGGAAGCAGCAGCTCGCCGAGACCGACCACGCCAAGCGCGAGGCGCTACTCCATCAAATTCAAAAGATCCTGCACGACCGGACGCGCGTCGCGCCGATCTACGATTATTTCTGGGCGAGCGGCATCGGCCCGCGCGTCGCCGACCCGGCCTTCATGAAAATCGACCCCTACCCCTGGTCGGCCCCCTATCAACTGGTGAAACTGAAGC
>DATEKP010000269.1:0-6912 GCA_035277405.1 Allostellaceae bacterium
GAGCACCGGCGCGGCGGCGCTGATCGTCGCCTCCGATTGCGGGATGGCGCGCTCGTGGATATTGACGATGCGGCTATCGGCGCCGACGAACAGCATGTCGAGCGGGATCAGCGTGTTCTTCATCCACATGATCGCCATCGACGGCGTCTTGAAGTCGAACAGCATGCCGGAATCGGGGGCGAGGCTGCGCCGGAACATCAGCCCTTGCTCCATCTGCGCCGGGGTGGTGGCGACCTCGACCGCGAATTTGTGCGGGCCGTCGGCGCTGACGATGGTCAGCGCGGCGGTCGGAAACCGCGCGAGCTGGGCCGAGGCGGACCCGGCGAACGCCAGCAGCAGCAGGCCGACGGCGGCGACGCGACGCATCATCCTGGGCGCATCCTCATCAGCGCGGCGCGGCGGCAGATCGCCACCATCTCGCCGTGCTGGTTGAGGCCCTGATGCTCGAACTCGACGATGCCGGCGTCGCCGCGCGACTTGCTGCGGCGGGTCGAGAGGACCGTCGTGCGGGCGCGGATCGTGTCGCCGTGGAATACCGGCTTCGGGAACCGCACCTCGCTCATGCCGAGATTTGCGACGGTGGTGCCGAGCGTCGTGTCGCCGACCGTGATCCCGATCACGAGGCCCAATGTGAAGATCGAATTGACGAGCGGACGGCCGAATTCCGTCGTCTTGGCGAATTCGGCGTCGAGGTGCAGGGGCTGCGGGTTCATCGTCAAGGTGGTGAACAGCACGTTGTCCATTTCGGTGACGGTGCGCGACAGCGCGTGGTCGAACACCTGGCCTTCGCTGAATTCCTCGAAATAAAGTCCGGCCATCACGCCCACCTTCCGTCAGAATTCGCCGTCATTCCGGGGCCCGAGCGAAGCGAGGGAACCCGGAATCCAGGAACATCGGCCTCTTAAATATGGATTCCGGGTTCGCCGCTGCGCGGCGCCCCGGAATGACGATAAATGTGCAAATCCCCTCACCGCCCCTTGAACTGGGGCCGCCGCTTCTCGTTGAAGGCGGCGACCGCCTCCTTGTGGTCCTCGGTGAAGGCGCAGCGCGCCTGGTGCGCGGCTTCGAGGTCGAGCACGGTCTGAAAATCCTCGGTCTCGGCCGCCAGCAAGTTGCGCTTCATGTAGCCGAGGGCGATGCGCGGCCCGTCGGCGATGCGGCGCGCCAGGGCGGTCGTCTCGGCCATCAGCTCGTCGTCGGCGACGACGTGGTTGACGATGCCGAGCCGGCCCGCCTCCTCCGCGTCGATCAGGTCGGCGGTGAAATAGAGTTCGCGCGCCTTGGCGGTGCCGACGAGGCGGGTCAGGCTCCACGAGCCGCCGTAATCGCCCGAATAGCCGATCCGCGCGAAGGCCGTGCCGAACCGCGCCGCACGGCCGGCGATCCTGAGGTCGCAAGCCAGCGCGAGGCCGAGCCCGGCGCCGGCGACCGGGCCGTTGATCGCGGCGATCACGACCTTGGGGATCGTCCGGATCAGCAGGGGCAGGCGATGCGAGCGGCGCAGCCCCTCGACCCGGTCCTCGAAGGTCTGGTCCTGCCCGCGCGCCTCCATCGTCTTGACGTCGCCGCCGGCGCACCAGCCCCGCCCGGCCCCGGCGATGACGATCGCGCCGCACTCCCGGTCGGTCGCCAGCCGCTCCAGCGCCTCCAAGAGGCCGGCCGTCATCGCCGGCGACAGCGCGTTCAACCGCTCCGGCCGGTTGAGGGTCAGTATCGCAACGCCGGCTTCGGTCGTTTCGAGCAGGTCGGGCATGTCTCTCTCCTGAGCGCGATTTCGGATCATAGCCGTTTTCCGACAACTGTCATTGCGAGGAGCGCAGCGACGAAGCAATCTCGACGCCGAGAGGCGCGGCGTGGGATTGCTTCGCTGCGCTCCCGATGACAGAACATCGGCATGGAAACGGTTCGCGTCGTCTGCGCGCATGACTGCCCGGACATGTGCTCGCTGTTGGCCGAGGTCGAGGATGGCCGCGTGCTGCGCGTGCGGGGCGACCCGGAGCACCCGTTCACCGCGGGCTTCGCCTGCGCCAAGGTCAACCGCGACGCCGAACTGGTGCATTCGCCGGAGCGGCTGCAAACGCCGCTGCGCCGCATCAGCGCGAAGGGGGAGGGGACATTCGCGCCGATCGGCTGGGACGAAGCGCTCGACGAGATCGTCGCGCGCTGGCAGGCGATTATCGCCGAGTCCGGGCCATTGGCGCTGCTCGGCTACGCCTACAGCGCGCATCAGGGGCAATTGAACCGCGGATTGGTGCTCGGCCTGTTTCACGCGCTCGGCGCCAGCCGCCTGATCGCCGGCACGGTGTGCGACACGTGCTGCGAGGAGGCGTGGAATCTGACGGTCGGCCCCACTGGCGGCGCCGACCCGGAGGCGGTCGATGATTCGGACCTGATCGTCGCGTGGGGCGCCGACCTCGTCGCCACCAATGTGCATTTCTGGGCGCGCGCTGAGCGGGCGCAGAAGCGCGGCGTGCCGGTTGTCGTGATCGATCCGCGCAAGAGCCGCACCGCCCGCCTCGCCGATCGTCACCTGCAATTGCGCATCGGCAGCGACGCGGCCTTGGCGCTCGGCGTCATGCACATCCTGGCGCGCGACGGGCTAGTCGATCGCGCTTACATCGCCGCGCAGACGACCGGTTTCGAGCAGCTCGAAGCCGAGGTCTTGCCGCGCTTCCCACCCGCGCGGGTCGCTGAAATCACCGGGCTGACGGTCGACCACATCGCGGAATTCGCGGCGCTTTACGGCCGGGCGCAGCGCTCGTTCATCCGCCTCGGCGAGGGCATGACGCGGCTGGCGCGCGGCGGCGAGGCATTGCGCGTGGTCGCGCTGTTGCCTGGGGTGACCGGCGCCTACGGGCGGCGCGGCGGCGGCGCGCTGTTGCTGACGGCGGCGTCGTGCGAGCTGAATTACGACGCGTTGAGGAAGCCGTCCGGCCCGGCGCAGACGCGTCTCGTCAACCATGCGCGGCTCGGCGAGGCGCTGCTGACGATGAGCGACCCGCCGATCCGCGCGCTGTTTGTCGCCGCCAACAACCCAGCGGTGACCTGCCCCGACGCCGGCAAGGTGCGCCAGGGCCTCATGCGCGACGATCTGTTCACGGTCGTGCACGACCCGTTCCTGTCGGCGACCGCGCGCTACGCCGATATCGTCCTGCCCGCCGCCACCTATCTCGAAACCGAGGATTTCTACCGCGCCTACGGCACCTATTGGATGCAATACGCCCCGGCCGCGGTGCCGCCGCAGGCCGAGGCCCGATCGAATTTCCGCCTGGCGCAGGACTTGGCGCGGCGCCTGGGGCTGACGGACGCGGTGTTTCAAATGGCGCCGCGCGAGGTTTTGGCCCAATTGCGCCGCGGCTCGTCGTTCGGCGCCGCCGTCCTCGATCCCGGGCAGAAAATGCGGTACGCCCGGCCGGAGAGTCAGGAATTTCGCACCCCGTCCGGCAGGCTCGAATTCTACTCCGAACAGATGGCCGCGGCCGGTTTGACGCCGATGCCCGATTGGCAACCCGACCCAGAGGAGCAGCGCGACGCAGCCCGCTGGCCATTGCGTTTGCTGACGGCGCCCGGCTATTTCCAGGCACATACCGCCTATAGCGGCGTCGCCTATCTGCGCCGCCGCGAGGGACCCCCTTATTGCGTGCTGCACCCCGACGAGGCCGCGCGGCGCGGCCTCGACGATGGCGCGTCCGTGCGCCTGTTCAACGAGCGCGGCGCCGTCCGCCTGCAATTGCGGATCAGCGATGAGGTGCTTTCGGGCGTCGTGCTGGTGCCCGGTCAGCGTCCCGACGGCGAGACCGGCGAGGGCACGGTCAATCTGCTCTGCTCCGACCGCTACACCGACATCGGCGACGGCGCCACCTACCAGAGCACCTTCCTCGACATCGCCGCCGCGTAGCCTCGATGGCCGTGCCGAGCCTCACGCCGTCGGCGGGGCGATCTCGTCGAGCGCGAGGCCCTTCGCCTCCGGGCCGACCTGGGTCACCGCGACCGCGGCGATCACGACGATGACGGCGATTGCGATGAACACGGCGTTGAGGCCGAAGCCCCGCTGAATCCACAAAAACGCCGGGATCGCGAAAAACGCGGCAATGCGGCCGGCCGCCTGCGACAGGCCGAAGCCCGAGGCGCGGGCATTGGTCGGGAACACCTCGGAGATGAAGATCTGCGAGGCGTTGCCGGCAAGCTGGGTGAAGAAGATCATGCCGAACCCGACCCCCAGCACCATGCCGACGGTGCTCGCATTGGCCCACCACAGCCCGAACACGGCGGTCAGGATGAAGGCGGCGACCGCGGTCGGCTTGCGGCCGAAATATTCGAGCGCGAACATCATGAAGCCGCTGGCGCATGGGAAGGCCAGGGTGATCCAGAAGATCGAGTTCAGCGACTTGGCGATCGTGAAGCCGCGCTCGACCAGGATGTTCGGCAGCCACGCGCCGAGCCCGAGTGCGATGCCGAAGAACGCCGAAAAGCAGATCATGCCGGCGATGACGCGCCGCGGATATTGCCGGAACACCACCAGGAACGGATCGCTGTGCGTGTCGCTGGCGGCGTCGGTGCGCAATGTGCCGATCGGCACGGTGCGCAGCCCCATCCTCTGCAGCAGGTCGAGCGCGCGCTGGCCCTGGCCGTGCGTCGCCAGCCAACGCGGCGACTCGGGCAAAGAGAAGCGCAGCACGAAGACGATCAGCGCGCCGATACCGATGATAATCCAGATGCCGCGCCAGCCGACCGAATCGCGCAATGTCAGGGTCAGCAAGGCGCCGACCGGCCACGGCCAGGCCCCGCCGATGAACTGCATCAGCGCGGTGATGCGCCCGCGGATCGACTTTGGCGCGTATTCGGCCGTGTAGGAGAAGCACAACGGCTGCTCGGCGCCGAGCCCGACCCCGGCCAGAAAGCGGAACAGCAACAGCCAGCCGAAGCCGGGGTTGAAGCCGATGCCCGGCATCGGCGGCAATGCCGCCAGGATCGTCGCCAACCCGAACAGCAGCAGGTTGAACTGGTAGACCGCCTTGCGGCCGAAGCGGTCGGTGAACTCGCCCTGGCCCAGCGTGCCGACGAACAGGCCCAATGCGGTGGCGCTGCCGACCCAGGGGATCTGCTGCTGGGTCACAAAGCCGCTCTTCAGGATGTCCGGGACCAGCGTCCCGAAAATCGTGAAGTCGATGACGTCGAAAAAATAGCCCGACGCAACCAGCGCCAGCACCCGCCAATGAATGGGCCCCATGCGGGCCTCGTCCAACTGCTGGGCGACAAAGCCCTCGATCGTCTGCGCGCCCGCGACCGCCTGCCGAACCGTCTGCGCCATCGCCGTCCCCCCTCCCAGCGCTGCGCCTGCTCCGGCGCGGGCGCCCGGTCGTTATTGCCGCACTCAGAATAGCATGGAGACCTAACCCTGGGTGGAGTTCCGATACACCAAAAGCGGTCATTGCGAGCGAAGCGAAGCAATCCCGAGCCGATGGGGACTCATGCGCACCGGAATTGCTTGGTCGCTGCGCTCCTCGCAACGACGGGGCTAAGGGCCGCGGTGCGCGAATCGATGCGTTCGGCATTTCGAACGCTATTCGTGGTCGCTCGGCGGCGACGCCTGCGCTAGCATGGGGCGATCCATTCCTGCGGAGGCATCCGATGAGCCGCGCCTACAACGTGATCGACGCCGACGGCCACATCCTCGAGCCGCTCGACCTGTGGGACAAATACATGGACCCGAACTACCGCGACCGGGCGCCGCGGCTCGTCACCGACAACGTGACCGGCAAGGAGAAGCTCAATGTCGAGGGGCAGCTGCTCGGCAGCGACCAGGGCATGGGAGGCATCGGCGGGGTCGGCGCGCGCCAGGGCGAAGTCCAAGCGGCCGAGATGAAATACGAGGAAGGCCGCCCCGGCGGGTTCGACCCGCACAAGCGCATCCCGGACATGGATTCCGACGGTATCGACGCCGCCTTCCTCTATCCGAGTATGGGCCTTTTTGCCGGCGCCGTGCACGAGCCGGGTCTCGCCGCCGCGCTGTGCCGCGCCTACAACCGCTGGCTCGCGGATTATTGCAAGCCTTATCCCGACCGGCTGTTCGGCATCGCTATGCTGCCGATGCAGTCGGTGCCGCACGCGATCGAGGAGATGAAGTTCGCCCGCAAGGAACTCGGCTTCAGGGGCGCCTTCATCCGCCCCAACCCCTACAACAACAAGATGATCGACGACCCGATGTACGAGCCGTTCTGGGCCGCCGCCGAGGAGTACGACATGGCGGTCGGCTTCCACGAGGGCGGCTCCAGCGGCATGCCGACCGTCGGCATCGACCGCTTCGAAGGGCGCGCCGCCAAGCACATCGTGTCGCACACGATGGAGATGATGCTGGCCTGCCTCGCGGTGATCTGGGGCGGGGTGTGCGAGCGCCACCCGAAGGTGCGCATCGGCTTCCTCGAATCCGGCGGCGGCTGGATCGCGCCGTGGCTCGACCGCATGGACCGCCACTTCGACGACCAGGGCTTCAACGATTCCGGCCTCAAGACGCGGCCCTCCGAGCTGTTCCAGCGCAATTGCTGGATTTCGTTCGAGCCGGTCGAGGGATCGCTGAAGGTGCTGGCCGACTATATCGGCCCCAACAAGATCATGTGGGCGACCGACTACCCGCACCGCGACGGCTTCTTCCCCGGCGCCCCCGACATGGTGCGCCAGCGCCTCAAGGGCACCTCGCCCGAGACGCAGCGCGGCGTTCTCGCGGGCGGCGCCTTGGCCTTTTACGGGATCAATTGAGGTCTCCCGAGCTGCGATAGTCCATTGCGATCATGGCACATCGGGACGGATGTCCGACTGGCCGCCCAACTCCCTGGCCATAGCTGCGACATAAGGAGCGGACAGATGGCGATGAATGATCTCATGATCCGCGGCGCCACCGTCTTCGATGGCCTC
>DATEKP010000270.1:0-2171 GCA_035277405.1 Allostellaceae bacterium
AGCTGCATCCGCGCCAGTGCCGCGGCATCGATCAGGTTCTCGGTCTCCGGCGTCAACGGGCAGGTCAGCGCGACAAAATCGGCCGCGGGCAGCAGCAGCGGCAGGTCCGCCATGCCGTGCACCCGGTCGGCCGCGCCGGCCTCGGCCGTCAGGTTGCGCCTCAGCCCGACGACGCGCATGTCGAACGCCTTGGCAAGGCGGGCGAGGCGGCTGCCGATGTCGCCGAGGCCAACGATCAGCAACGTCTTGCCGGCAAGCTCGTCCTCGCGCCCGGCGAGATCGCCGATCATGCCGCGCCACAGGTGCGCCTGCTGGTTGTCGCGCGCCTCGGGTAGCCGGCGGGCGAGCGCCAGGATCAACGCCATCGCGTGCTCGGCGACGGCGCGCGCGTTGACGCCGCGCGCGCTGGCGAGGCGGATGCCGCGCTCGGCCAGCACCTGGCGCGGGAACTGGTCGGTGCCGGCGCCGATCGACTGGATGTAGCGCAGGCGGCCGGCGCGTTCGAGCAGCCGGTCCTGCCACAGCCCGGAAACGACCAGCACGTCGGCCTCGCCGATCCGCGCCATCAGGCTGTCGGGATCGCGCACCTCGAAGCTGGCGATGCCGGTGTCGAGGGCCGCAAACCGCTCCTGCAGCCGGTACGCGACATGCGCGAAGCAGATCGTCAGCTGGTCCTTTGGGGGGAGCATCGCCGGCGCCGCATCGGTCGGCGCGGTCATGTAAATACTCCCGCCCAAATTCGTCCCTCTCCCCCCGAAAACGGGGGGAGAGGGTAGGGTGAGGGGGGTGATTGCCGCGGCTTTTGACCTATCAGGATCGAATGACGACCGCACTGCATTGACGTCGGCACGGCCCCCTCACCCCTCCCTCTCCCCCGGCCGGCGGGGGAGAGGGGGATTATGGTGCGGGAAAAGGTGATTAAGTGAAGCAATCAGCTACACCGAAGGCCAGAACGGCTTGGCGAGCGCGCGGTCGGCCGGGTAGACGCTGACCGGCACGCCCTTTTGCCACTGCGCGAAGATCATCGGGACATCGACGCGGCGGCCGTTCTCGTCGAACTTGATCGGCCCCGGGAACGACACAGCGGCCGGCCCGGTGGTCAGGTTCATCGCGTGCATCGCGTCGGCGACCTTGACCTTGTCCGCCGTCCCGGCCGCCTCGATCGCTTCCTTCAGGATCCAGGTGTGGCCGTAGCCGCAGAGGCCGTCCTGGGTCAGCCACGGCTCGCCGGTGCGCTTCTTGAAGCGCGCGATGAACTCCTCCTGGCCTTTGAGCGGCCAGTTGGCGACGCTGAAGAACAGGCCTTCGAGCAGGTCGGCGTCGATCGTTTTCAAGAGTTCCGGCACGCCGAACGGCGCGCCGTTGCCGACCAGCGGCAATTTGCCCTTGGCGAGCTTGAACTCGTCGAGCTTTTCGAGCACCAGCTTGACGTCCGGCATCGCCGAGGTCAGCAGCAAGAGGAAATCGGGCTTCGCCGAGCGCACCTTGTCTATGAGCGGCGTCGCGTCAGACAAGGGCGGCGTGAACACCTGATCGACCACCAGCTTGAGGCCGGCCTTCTCAAATCCTCCGTCGCGCAGCGGTTTCGTGAAGGCGACCGGCGCGGCGGTATTGTCCTGGATCAGCCCGACCGTCTTCGGCCGCTTGCCGGTGGCCTTTTCGGCCAGGTCGAGCGCGGTCGGCACGGTCTGCGCCGCCTGCCACGGCGCGGTCGGAGAGGTCTGGAAGATGAATTTGAAACCGCGCCCGGTGATCGCGTCCGAATAGGACAGGGTCAGCCACGGCACCTGCGCCCGCTCGGTGATCTCGGTGACGGCAAGCGTGAACGAGCTGAGCCAGGAGCCGAAGCCGCCGGACAGGTCGGGATGCTCGGCGACCAGCCGCTGCGCCGCATTCTTGGCTTTTTCGGTGCTGTCGCCGGCGTCGGCGACGACGAGCTCGAGCTTGCCGCCGCCGAGCGCCTTGATGCCCTGCTGGTTGATCTCGTCAAGCGCCATCTCCGCGCCTTGGCGCAACAGCTGGCCCTGGCGCGCCCACGGCCCGGAAAGCGGGACGATCATCGCGATCTTGGCAGATTTCGCCTCGGCGCGCGCGGACGCGATGCCGAGGCCCGGCACCACGAGCGCGCCGAGCGCCCTCGCGCCGGCCAATGCAATGGCCGCATTGACGCT
>DATEKP010000271.1:0-10582 GCA_035277405.1 Allostellaceae bacterium
GCGCGCCGCGTCGATCACCATCACGGCGGAGTCGACCGCGGTCAGCGTGCGGTAGGTGTCCTCGCTGAAATCCTGGTGGCCCGGCGTGTCGAGCAGGTTGAAGACGAGGCCGTCATGCTCGAACGTCATGACCGCCGACGACACCGAGATGCCGCGCTCGCGCTCGATCGCCATCCAGTCGGAGCGCGCGCGCCGCCGCTCGCCGCGTGCCTTGACCTCGCCGGCCAGCTGGATCGCACCGCCGAACAGCAGCAATTTCTCGGTCAGCGTCGTCTTGCCGGCGTCGGGGTGCGAGATGATCGCAAAGGTGCGGCGGCGCGCGGCCTCGCGCGCGATATCCTCGGGGAGCATCGCCATCGTTCACAGCGGCAGAGCGGGATCGCCCTTATATGCGGTCGCGCGCCGCCTTTGCCAACCGGCGCGGCCGGCCGGTCAGAGTGGGAATTGCGCCCTCGGCGCGGCGGGCGTATGCCTTGCCGCGATCCGACAGACGCCTCAGGAGAAGGCCCCGATGAAGCTGTTGCGCTATGGCCCGCCGGGCCGCGAAAAGCCGGGAATGCTCGATGCGAACGGGCAGATCCGCGACCTCTCCGGCACGATCCGCGACATCGACGGCGAGGCGCTGGCGCCGGCCGCGCTCGACCGGCTGCGCCGGCTCGACCCGGCGAGCCTGCCGCTCGTCTCGGGGTCGCCGCGGCTCGGGCCGTGCGTCGGCGCGCCGCCGAAAATCGTCGCGATCGGCCTCAACTACCGTCGCCACGCCGAGGAGGCGGGCATGCCGATCCCGAAGGAGCCGATCTTTTTCCTGAAGGCCAACTCGTCGCTGTGCGGGCCCAACGACGACACCAAAATCCCGAAAGGCTCGCAGAAGATGGATTACGAGGTCGAACTCGGCATCGTCATCGGCACCCGCGCCAGCTATATCGCCGTGCACGACGCGCCGAAGCACATCGCCGGCTATTGCGTCGTCAACGACGTCTCCGAGCGCGAATTCCAGATGGAGCGCGGCGGCCAGTGGACCAAGGGCAAGAGCGCCGACACGTTCTGCCCGATCGGGCCGTGGCTGGTCACCGCCGACGAGGTGGCGGACGCCGGCAAATTGCGCCTGTGGACCGAGGTCAACGGCGAGCCCCGGCAGGACAGCAACACCGCCGACCTGATTTTCGGGGTCGATCACATCGTCAGCTATCTGAGCCATTTCATGACCCTGCTGCCGGGCGACGTGATCCCGACCGGCACGCCGTCCGGGGTCGCGCTCGGCTTCAAGCCGCCGAAATTCCTCAAAGCGGGCGACCGGGTGCGGCTTTCCGTCGAGCGGCTCGGCGAGCAGAACCAGCGTCTCGTCGGCTTCGAGGGCTGAGGCCTCCGCGCCTCCCGGCGGCGCCCGCCCGACCCCCGGCCGGACGGGTGCGCGCGCAATCTCCGCGCTGGCGCGATGCGACTCTTTTACGCTATGATTTCGCGTTCCCCCCGCGCGCGCCGCGGGTAATTGCACGTTCAGAGGCCCTATGTCCGACCATTCCCCCTTCACCGACCGGGACGACATGCCCGCCGGCCGCCGCGTCGATGCGACGGTGAAATGGTTCAACGCCAGCAAAGGCTTCGGGTTCGTCACGCTGGCCGACGGCACGCAGGACGCGTTCCTGCCGATGGCGATCCTGCGCCGCGCCGGCTACGAGGACGCGCGCGAGGGTTCGCTGATCACCTGCGAGGTCGCCGAGGGCGCCAAAGGACCGCTGGTGACGCAGGTGCTGAACATCGACAGCAGCACCGCGGCCCCGCCCCGCGGCGACTACCGCAGCGATTACCGGGGCGACTATCGCGGCGACGGCGCCGACCGCCGGCCGCCGCGCCCGGCGACGACGCTCGAGGGCGCCGTCAAATGGTTCGAGCCGGAGAAGGGCTACGGCTTCATCTCGCCCGACGGCGGCGGCAAGGATGTGTTCATCCACATCACCGCGTTGCGCCGCAGCGGCGTCAACGCGCTCGGCCCCGGCCAGCGGGTGCGCGTCGATGTGGTGGACGGCCGCAAAGGCCTCGAAGCCGACCGCATCGAGCTGATCCTGTAAAGCAACGGTAAAATAACGGTGACGGTTTACTAATTGCGACCTGTGGCGCGGGCCGCGAGCAGCTCGACGCCTGTGCAATTAGTAAACTGTCACCGTTATTTGGGCCGCGCGCTTGACACCGGGCGGGTTAGCTGGCGGGATCGGCCGGGGTCAACGCGGCGGAACGGAGGATAGGATGGCGCGCGCCAATCGAATTCGCGAGATCTGGGCCGAGGGTAAGGCGGTCGTCAACAGCTGGTGCGGCATTCCCTCCAGCTTCTCGGCGGAAGTCATGGCGCATATGGGCTGGGACTCGCTGGTCGTCGACATGCAGCACGGCATGATCGACTACCAGATGATGGTGACGATGCTGCAGGCGTTCTCCACCACCAATACCGTGCCCTTGGTGCGCGTGCCGTGGAACGACCCGGCCTACATCCAGAAGGCCTTGGACGCCGGCGCATACGGCATCGTCTGCCCGATGATCAACAACAAGGCCGAAGCCGAGAAATTCGTCGGCTCGATGCGCTACGCGCCGCTCGGCTACCGCAGCTCCGGCCCGATCCGCGCCTCGCTTTACGGCGGCGCCGACTATCACATGAAGGCCAACGACATCGTCGTCGCCTTCGGCATGATCGAGACGCGCGAGGCGATGGAGAACCTCGACGAGATCATGTCGGTCAAGGGCCTCGACGCGATCTATATCGGCCCCTCCGACCTGTCGATCTCGTACGGCTATCCGCCCGGCGGCGACAAGCCCGACCAGTGGATGATGGATGCGCTGAAGAAGGTGCTCGACGCCTGCCGCCGCCACAAGGTGCAGCCCGGCATCCATTGCGGCGCCGCGAGCTACGCCAAGAAGGCGATCGAGATGGGCTTTACCTTCGTCACCGTCGGCGGCGACAACCGCTTCCTGACCCTGGGCGGCCAGGCCGCGGTCGCCGAGATGCGCGACGCGCCGAAACCCGGCGCCGGCTCCAGCCCATACTGAGCCGGCGCCGGCTGTTGAACCGCTCGGTCGAGATTGCTTCGTCGCGTTGATCCTCGCAATGACGGCTCGTTTGCCGTCATTGCGAGCGCAGCGAAGCAATCTCGCGCCAGAGGATGCGATTCGGGACCGGTGCTACCCGGCGGCGGCGAGCTTCTGGCGCAATTGCGCGAGCAGCGCGTCGATCCGTCCGCCGTTGCGCTGGATCACCGAGGCGAATTCGTCGCGCTGCGTCACCTTCATGCTGACGCCGCCGACATAGACGTCGGTGATCTTGAGGCGCCCGCCTTCGTTGGTCAGGTACCAATCGACCTCGACCGGGGCGCCGCCGGGGCGGACGATCTCGCTGGTGACGACGGTCTCGCCGCCGTTGGGCCGCGAGCCGGTGACGCGGAGCGGCTCGCCGCCGTACTGCCCGAGGCGCACGCTGTAGGCGCGCACGATGTATTCCTGAAACAGCCCGAGAAACTCCTGCTGCTCCTGCGGCGTCGCCACCCGCCAATAGCGCCCGAGCACGAAGCGCCCGATGCCGGGCACGTCGAAATCGTTGCGAAACAGCTCGCGAAACCGGGCGAGCCGGGTCTGCGGCGGGACGTTCGGCCCCAGCACCTGGATCGCCTCGTTGCCGAGCGTGTTGATGAAGGCGCGTGCGTCCTGCGCTGCCGCTGGACGCGGCGCGGCATATGCCAGAGCGAGGATGAACAGCCCGGCTGTCGCAACAGTACGTCGCATCATCTTGGGGGGGACCTCGGGGATGCGGGTGGTGCGGGCGCCGCGCCGGGGGCCGCCGCCGGGGCCGGCGCGACAGTGTACGACATGAACGGCTCCGGCCCCGAATCGCTCCCGCCGCCGATGCCCGGGTTCGGCAGGTTCGACTTCTCGTGGCGAATCTGCGCCTGCCGCCGCTGCCGGTAAAGCGAGCGGATCGTCGCATAATAATCGAGCGAGGTCTTCTCGATATCGGCCAGGCTCTCGATGTTGCGCGAGCGCTCGTCGATGCCGGAGACCGCGCTCCGCGTCACCGCGGCCCACAGCAGATGGTGCTGACCGGCGACGTAATCGGCCGGGTCGGCGAAGCTGTCGCCGACCTGGCCGGCGAGATCGCGCACATTGGATGGGCCGAGCACCGGGATGATGATGTAGGGGCCGTCCTGGATGCCCCAGGTCGCCAGGGTCACGCCGAGATCGTTCGAGTGGTAGGGAATGCCGGCGTGCGTCGCGACGTCGAACAGCCCGCCGAACCCGATCGTCGTGTTGATAACGAGTCGGGCCAGCGTGTTGCCGGCCAGCCCGAGCTGGCCCTGCAGCACGTCGTTGACGAGGATCACCGGGCCGTCGAGGTTGCGCAGGAAATCGTGCAGCGACTGGCGCACCGGCCCCGGCAGCACGGTGCGGTAAGCCTCGGCCACCGGCACCAGCACGTTGCGGTCGACATTCTGGTTGAAGGCGAAGAGCGCGCGGTTGGTGTCTTCGTAGGGATCGTCGGGCGTCGCTCCGGCCGCCGCGACTTGCGCCGCGCCGGGCGCCCCGGGCGCCGCGCAGCCGGACAGGGCGAGACCGGCAGCGAAAATGCCGGCGAGGATGATCGGCAACCGCGGGAGGGGCATCGAGAGCCTCTGGTCGGTTAGGGTGGCAGGCGATAACGCGGCGCGATAATGACGAAAAACGCACAATCTCGGCAAGCGATCCGTGCGGAGGCTGCATAAGGGTAATTTCAGCGAAGCCTGCGATTGAGCAACGCCCCCTCGACGTCCCGGTTGACGACATAAAGATATGTTTATATGTTTCAGCCATGGTGGAGGATCGCCCCGCCGGCGCCGCGATGGGGGAGTTGCTGGCCGCCCTGCGCGCCGTTGCCGAACCGACGCGCCTCAGGCTTCTCGTGCTGTGCGCGCGCGGCGAATTGACCGTCAGCGAGCTGGCGCAAATCCTCGGGCAGAGCCAGCCGCGCGTGTCGCGCCATCTGAAGCTGTTATGTGAAGCAGGGCTGCTCGACCGCTTCCGCGAGGGCAGCTGGGTGTTCTACCGCCTGAGCGGCGGCAGCCCGGCGGGCGCCCTGAGCCGCCATCTGGTCGCGGCCTGCGGCGAGGCCGACGAGACCGTCGCGCTCGACTTGCAGCGGCTCCTCGCGATCAAGCGGCAGCGCGCCGAGGCCGCCGCCGCCTATTTCAGCGCCAATGCCGCGCAGTGGCACAAAATCCGCTCGCTCTACATTGACGAGCGCGAAGTCGAGGCGGCGCTGACCGAGATCGTCGCCGCCGCCGCGCCGGAGAGCCTGCTCGACATCGGCACCGGCACCGGCCGCGTCATCGAAGTCCTCGGGCCGCGCGTCATCCATGCGCTCGGCATCGACCAGTCGCGCGAGATGCTGGCCGTGGCGCGCGTCAATCTCGATCGCGCCGGCCTCGCCAACAGCATCGTCCGACTCGGCGACATGTACCAGCTGCCGCTCGCCGACTCGTCGTTCGACGCCGTCGTGATCCACCAGGTGTTGCATTACGCCGAACGGCCGGATGCGGCGATCGCCGAGGCGGCACGCGTCGTCGGCCCCGGCGGCGTGCTGGTGGTCGTCGATTTCGCGCCGCATGCGCTCGAATTTCTGCGCGAGGAGCACGCCCATCGCCGCCTCGGCTTCGCCGATCGCGATGTCGCCCAATGGTGCCGCGCCGCCGGCCTCTTGCCCGAGCGGCCGCGCCATCTGCCGGGCGATCCGCTGACCGTCGCGATCTGGACGGCGCGGCGCCAGCCGGTCTCGCTCGCGCGGCCGCGAGCGCCCTCCCGCCTTGAGCCGGTGTTGCAGCGATGAACCGGCCGCGTCCCACGGCTGCGGCGCGCGGATTGCTCGGCGCCGACCCGGTCAGCGATTTCGACGCCGGGCCGCCGCGCATCTCGTTCGAGTTCTTCCCGCCGAAGACCGAAGAGATGGAGGAGCGGTTGTGGGCCGCGATCAAGCGCCTCGAACCGCTGCGGCCGCGCTTCGTCTCGGTGACCTACGGCGCCGCCGGCTCGACGCGCGAGCGCACGCACGCGACGGTGCGGCGCATCCGCACCGAAACCGCGCTGGAGCCAGCCGCGCATTTGACCTGCGTCGCCGCGACGCGCGAGGAAATCGACGCGGTCGCCCGCGACTACTGGGCGGCCGGCATCCGCCACATCGTCGCCTTGCGCGGCGACCCGCCGGGCGGCCCCGGCGCGCCCGGCGGCTATCAGCCATATCCGGGCGGCTATCCCTATGCCGCCGAGCTGGTGGCGGGGCTGCGAAAGGTGGCCGATTTCGAGATCAGCGTCGCCGCCTATCCCGAAACCCACCCGGCGGCGCGCAGCCCCGGCCACGACCTGGACAATCTGAAGCAGAAGCTCGATTCCGGCGCCAGCCGCGCGATCACCCAGTTCTTTTTCGACCCCGAGGTGTTTCTGCGCTTCCGCGACCGGGTGCGCGCCGCTCGCATCGACGTGCCGCTGGTGCCGGGCATCCTGCCGGTGACCAATTTCGCCCAGCTGAAGCGCATGGCGGCGGCCTGCGGCGCCTCGATCCCGGCCTGGATGGGCGCCCATTTCGACGGCCTCGACGACGACCCCGACACCCGCCGCCTCGTCGCCGCCTCGATTGCCGCCGAGCAGTGCCGCCGTTTGCAGGCCAACGGCGTCCCCGAATTCCATTTCTACACGCTCAACCGCGCCGACCTCCTGGTCGCGATCTGCCACCTCCTCGGCGTCCGCGCTCCCAAACCGGCGGCGGCGTGATCCGGTCGATGCTCCAGCGGTGGCCCCTCACCCTCCCACGCTGCGCGTGGGCCCCTCCCTCTCCCCGCTCTCGCGGGGCGAGGGGCTTTGACGGCCGCAGCGCCACAGTTACCCCCTCTCCCCGCGAGCGGGGAGAGGGTCGGGGTGAGGGGCAAACGGCGCTGCGGGGCGGGCGATGACGCATCTGCTCGATTATCTCGCCGACCGGGTGCTGTTGTGCGACGGCGCGATGGGGACGCGGGTGCAGGCCGCCAATCTCGACATCGATCGCGATTTCCAGGGGCACGAGAACTGCACCGAAATCCTCAATGAGAGCCGGCCCGACCTGATCCGGGAGATTCATCGCAGCTATCTCGAAGCCGGCTGCGATGCCTTGCAGACCAACAGCTTCGGTGGCTCGCCAATCACGCTCGCCGAGTTCGGCATAGCCGACAAGGCTTTTGACCTCAACAGGCGGGCCGCCGAGCTGGCGCGCGAGGCGATCGCCGAGTTCGCGCATGACGGGCGGACCCGTTTCGTGCTCGGCTCGCTCGGCCCCGGCACGCGGCTGCCGTCACTCGGCCATATCAGCTACCAGGAGGTCGAGGATGCGCTGAGGGTCCAGAGCGCCGGGCTGATCGCCGGCGGCATCGACGGCCTTGTCATCGAGACCTGCCAGGACCCGCTGCAGATCAAGGCCGCGGTCAACGGCGCGAAGCGCGCGTGCGCCGAGGCCAGTCAGGATATCCCGATTCTCGTCAGCGTCACGGTCGAGACCACCGGCAGCCTGCTGGTCGGCACCGACATCGCCGCCGCCGCGACCGTGATCCGCGCGCTCGACGTGCCGGTCGTCGGCCTAAATTGCGCCACCGGGCCGCGCGAGATGGCCGAGCACGTCAAATGGCTCGGCGACAACTGGCCCGGCCATATCTCGGTGCAGCCCAATGCCGGCCTGCCCGAGCTGATCGACGGCCGCACCCGTTATCCGCTCTCGCCGCGCGAATTGGCGCAATGGCTCGAGCGCTTCGTGCTCGAAGACGGGGTCAATTTCATCGGCGGCTGCTGCGGCACCGAGGCGGCGCATATCGCCGCACTCGACCAGATGCTGCGCCGCATCGGCCGCGACCGCCCGCGGCCGCTGCCAAAGCAGCGCAATGCGGCCTGGACGCCGTCGGCCGCCTCGCTCTACGGCCAGGTGCCGCTGCGCCAGGAGAACGCCTATCTGTCGATCGGCGAGCGCTGCAATGCCAACGGCTCGCGCGCCTTCCGCCGGTTGCAGGAGGCGGGCGACTGGGAGGGTTGCGTCGAGATCGGCCGCGAGCAGGTCAAGGAAGGCTCGCACGCGCTCGATTTGTGCACCGCCTTTGTCGGCCGCGACGAGACGGCCGAGATGGGCGAGATCGTCAGCCGCATGCGCGGCGCGATCAACGCCCCCTTGGTCATCGATTCGACCGAATACCCGGTGCTCGACGCCGCGCTCAAGCTCTATGGCGGCAAGCCGATCATCAACTCGATCAATTTCGAGGACGGCGAGGAGGCGGCGAACAAGCGCCTCACTCTGGCGAAGCGCTTCGGCGCCGCCGTCATCGCGCTCACCATCGACGAACAGGGGATGGCGAAGGAGGCGGCCGACAAATTGCGCATCGCCGAGCGGCTTTACGATTTCGCGGTCAACAAGCACGGCCTGCCGGCAAGCGATCTCCTGTTCGACCCGCTGACCTTCACGATCTGCACCGGCAACGCGGACGACCGCCGGCTCGGCCTCAACACCTTGGAGGCGATCGCCGCGATCCGCGAGCGCATGCCCGAGTGCCAGATCATTCTCGGGCTTTCAAACATCTCATTCGGCCTCAACCCGCCGGCGCGACAGGTGCTGAATTCGGTCTTCCTGCAGCACGCGCTCGACCGCGGCCTGACCGGCGCGATCCTGCATTTCTCGAAAATCCTGCCATTGCATCGCATTCCCGAGGAGGAGGTCCGGGTCGCCGAGGATTTGATCTTCGACCGCCGCCGCGACGGATATGACCCGTTGCAGGCGTTCATCGCACTGTTCGAGGACCGGATCGCCGAGAAGAGCGAGAAGAAGGGGCGGCCGGAAAAATTGGAGGAGCGCCTGGCGCAGCGCATCGTCGATGGCGACCGCCAGGGCCTCGAAGCCGATCTCGACCTGGCGATGCAGAGCTACAAGCCGCTCGACATCATCAACGACATCCTGCTCTCCGGCATGAAGACGGTCGGCGACCTGTTCGGCGCCGGCAAGATGCAATTGCCGTTCGTGCTGCAATCGGCCGAGACGATGAAAGCAGCCGTCAAGCACCTCGAACCCTTTATGGAGCGGGTCGCGGGCCAGGAGAAGGGCACGGTCGTGCTCGCCACGGTGCGCGGCGACGTGCACGATATCGGCAAGAACCTGGTCGACATCATCCTGACCAACAACGGCTACCGCGTCGTCAATCTCGGCATCAAGCAGCCGATCGCCTCGATCCTGGAGGCCGCCAAGGAGCACGGCGCCCAGGCGATCGGCATGTCGGGCCTCCTCGTCAAATCGACCGTCGTGATGCGCGAAAACCTCGAGGAGATGAGCCGCCAGGGCCTCGACCTGCCGGTCATGCTCGGCGGCGCCGCCCTGACCCGCCGCTATGTCGAGGAGGATTGCGTCAAAGCCTACGCCGCGGGCCGCGTCGCCTATGCGCGCGACGCCTTCGACGGGCTGGCGCTGATGGACCGCATCGTCAGCGGCAATAACGCCGGCAATGATTTCGACGCCTATCTCGCTGAGGTGCAGCGCCGGAACGCCGGCCGGCCGGTCAACGAGAAGAGGAAGCTCGGCCGCGCCGCCGATGCGCGCCCGCAGCGGCCGGTAGATGTGGAAGAAATCCGCCTGCGCCGCGCCGAGCTCAATCGCGGCCTGCCGGTGCCGGTGCCGCCGTTCTGGGGCGCCCGCACGATCGAGCGCGTGCCGGTCAAGGCGATCGTGCCCTACCTCAACGAGCGCATGCTTTATCAATTCCAGTGGGGTTACCGGAAAGACGGCCGCTCGCTCGCCGAATACAAGGAATGGGCGCGGCAGGAATTGCGTCCGGTCCTGGCGCGCATCGCCGAGACCGCGATCCGCGAGGAAATTCTTCTGCCGCAGGCGGCCTACGGCTATTGGCGATGCGCTGCCCAAGGCAACGACGTGATCCTGTTCGACGAGAACGGAAGCCGCGAGGTGGCGCGCTTCCAATTCCCGCGCCAGAACAGGGACGGCGGCCTGTGCATCGCCGATTTCTTCCGCGACATCGACGCCGGCGAGCGCGATGTCATCGGGTTGCAGGTCGTGACGATGGGGCGCCGCGCCTCGGAGGCGGCGCGCGAATGGTTCGCCGACAACCGCTACCAGGATTACCTTTACCTGCACGGCTTCTCGGTCGAGATGGCCGAGGCGTTGGCCGAATACGTGCACAAGCGCATCCGCGGCGAATTGGGCTTCGCCGCCGAGGAGGCGCGCGACCACGACGAGATGCTGAACCAGGGCTACCGCGGCAGCCGCTATTCGTTCGGCTACCCGGCGTGCCCCAACCTCGCCGACCAGACCCAGTTGCTGGCGCTGTTGCGCGCCGACCGCATCGGCATCGCGCTCTCGGAAGAAGACCAGCTCGACCCCGAGCAATCGACCTCCGCCATCGTCGTCCACCACCCCCAAGCCAAGTATTTCTCGGTGTGATCCCACGTCTTCCGATTGACGTCGCTCCGCGGTCTCGATAGGGAAATTTGCCGCATCCCTCCGCGTCATCCCGGCGCAGGCCGGGGCCCACCGCGGCCATGGATCCTGCCCTATGCG
>DATEKP010000272.1:0-2442 GCA_035277405.1 Allostellaceae bacterium
ACGCTGTTCGCGATCATGGTGGTCAATTTCGTCATCGTGCAGGCGGCGCCGGGTGGCCCGGTCGAGCAGATGATCGCGAAATTGAAGGGCAGCGCGGTCGCGGCGACCGAGCGGGTCACCGGCGGCGGCGGGGACATCAAAGGCGCGTCGGCCAGCGCTGCCGGCGACAACCGCTACCGCGGCGCGCGCGGCCTTGACCCTGCCTTCATCAAAGAGCTCGAAAAGCAGTACGGCTTCGACAAGCCGCCGCTCCAACGCTTTTGGCTGATGATGAAGAACTACGCGACCTTCAACCTCGGCACCAGCTTCTTCCGCGACCAGCGCGTCGTCGATCTGATCCTGCAGAAGATGCCGGTGTCGATCTCGATCGGCGCGTGGACGACCTTCATCACTTATCTCATCTCGATCCCGCTCGGCATCAGGAAGGCGGTCAAGGACGGCACCCGGTTCGACGTGTGGTCGAGCGCCGTCATCATCTTCGGCTATGCGGTGCCGAGCTTTCTGTTCGCGGTATTGCTGATCGTGCTGTTCGCCGGCGGCAGCTATCTCTCGGTCTTCCCGCTGCGCGGTCTGGTCAGCGACAACTGGGCCGCGCTCGACTGGCCGCACCGAATTCTCGACTATTTGTGGCACATCGCGCTACCGATCACCGCGCTGGTGATCGGCGGCTTCGCGACCCTGACGATGCTGACCAAGAACTGCTTTCTCGATGAGGTCAACAAACAGTACGTGCTGACTGCGCGCGCCAAGGGGCTGACCGAACACCGCGTGCTCTACGGCCACGTGTTCCGCAACGCGATGCTGTTGGTCGTCGCGGGTTTTCCGGCGGCGTTCATCGGCATCCTGTTCACCGGGTCCCTGCTGATCGAGGTCATCTTCTCGCTCGACGGCCTCGGACTTCTGGGGTTCGAGGCCGCGATCAACCGCGACTACCCGATCATGTTCGGCACGCTCTACGTATTCACGCTGATCGGGCTGGTGCTGAAGCTGATCAGCGACCTGACCTACATGCTGATCGATCCGCGCATCGATTTCGAACGCCGCGCCGCCTGAGCGCGCCGCCGCCGCGGCCTTTGACCCGGCCCGCGCGCCGCAGCACAATAACGCCGCAATAAAACGGCGGAAGCACCTATGAAATACGTCGAGCAGGTCCTGCAGCCGGGTGAGCGGGTGATCTACGCCACCAGCCTGCACTGGCTCGTCTATCTGCGCGCGATCGTGCTGTTCGTCATCGCACTGGCGGCAATCATTGCTTCCGGCGCCTTTGACGATCCGGTCGATTTTGCCCTGAAGGTCGTCGCCGCGGTGCTCGCGCTGTTCGCGATCGTCTCGGCGCTGGCCGCGCTGATCCGGCGGGCGACGACCGAACTGGCGGTGACCGACCGGCGGGTCATCTTCAAGACCGGCATCCTGCGGCGCCACACCCTGGAGATGAATCGCTCGAAGGTCGAGACCGTCAGCGTCGACCAGTCGATCCTCGGGCGTATTCTCGGCTACGGCACGGTCGTCGTGCGCGGCACCGGCGGCAGCTTCGAGCCGATCCGTTTCATCGGCGACCCGCTGACCTTCCGCAGCCACATCACGGCCGCATAGATGCGGCGGGGCGAGGCCGCATCGCTGTCGATCGGCCTGTCGGCGGCGATCGTCGCGGCCAGCAGCCACGACCCGCGCGTCCTGACGATTCGCCTGCCGGGCGGCGGGCGCGAGCCGCTCGAAGCCTTGCCGTCGGGACCGCTCGAACCGGCCCACCGCACACTGGAGGTCGGGCTGCGCGCTTGGGTCGAGCGGCAGACCAGCCAGCGTCTCGGCTATGTCGAGCAGCTCTACACGTTCGGCGACCGCGACCGGCTGGCCGGCGAGTCGGCGCCGGCATTGCCGGCGTTGATCGTCGCCTATCTGGCGCTGGTGCGCGAGGCGCGCCCGGCCGGCGACGCCGAGGCGCAATGGCATAGCTGGTACCGCTATTTCCCGTGGGAGGATTGGCGGCAGGGGCGTCCGGCGCTGCTGGCGCCGATCGAGCCGGCGCTCGCCCGCTGGGCGTCGCATGCGATGAGCGACGGCGAGCGGCGGTTGCGCAACGAGCGCGCCGGTCTCGCCTTCGGCCTCTCGGGCGCCGCGTGGAACGAGGAACTGGTGCTCGAACGCTATGAGCTGCTCTATGAAGCGGGCCTGGTCGCCGAGGCGGCGCGCCATCCGGGCCTCGCCGGCGGGGCCGGGACAACAGACGCCGCCGCGACCGGGGTGGCGATGGCGCTCGACCACCGCCGCATCCTGGCGACCGCGATCGGCCGCCTGCGCGGCAAGATCAAGTACCGGCCGGTCGTGTTCGAGCTGATGCCGCCGGCCTTCACGCTGCTCCAGTTGCAGCGAACCGTTGAGGCATTGGCCGGGGTCCGATTGCACAAGCAGAACTTCCGCCGCCTCGTGGAACAGCAGGGCCTG
>DATEKP010000273.1:0-3340 GCA_035277405.1 Allostellaceae bacterium
ATCTGCGCAAGGCCCAAGAGCGCTCGGTCGAGACCCTCTACCAGCGCATCGGCACCCTGCTCGATCTTTTCAAACCCGCCGAATGCACCAATTTCCTCGCCAACTCCGGCTATGCTCGAACCTGATCGGATTCCGCTCTAGGCGGAGCATTCGCCATGGCGTCGCGACGGTCGTCCGCCATCGCCGCATGATGGCATAGGGCGGCGCTCGCTCAATTCGCAAGTGACGAGAATATCGGGGAAATGCCCGGCGCTTTTTGCGGAACGAAGCTTGCCGGATCGCGTTTGCGCGTGCGACTGTCGTCCCAGAGGCTCTCCGCCCATGGCCATAGCAGAACCTTACGCTCGATCCGCGACAGCCCAGGCCCCCACGGCGCGCCAGGTTGCGCTCGATCTGGTTGGCGCGGTGCTGCGCCGCAGGCGGCCGCTCGACGACGCCATCGAGGACCATCCGTCGATCTCCGCGCTGTCGGTGCGCGACCGCGCGTTCGCGCGGCTGCTGGTGGCGACCGTGCTGCGCCGGCTCGGCCAGATCGACGCGCTGATCGGGCAGTGCCTCAACACGCCGCTGGCGCCGCGCGCCGCGGTCATCCACGACATCCTGCGGCTCGGTATCGCGCAGCTGTTGTTCCTGCGCACGCCGCCGCACGCGGCGGTGGCGACCAGTGTCGACCTCGCCCATGTGCGGGGCTTCATGACCCACAAGGGGCTGGTCAACGCGGTGCTGCGGCGCCTCAGCGTCGAGGGCGCCGAGCGCGTCGAGCGGCAGGACGCCGCGCGCCTCAACACGCCCGACTGGCTGTGGCAATCGTGGAGCCGCAGCTACGGCGAGGACAGCGCCCGCGCCATCGCGCTCGCCCACCTGAAGGAAGCGCCGCTCGACGTGACGCTGCGGGGCGACGAGGACGAATGGTGCGACAAATTGCAGGCGCAGAAATTGCCGACAGGCTCGCTGCGCCGCGCCGCCGGCGGCTCGATCACGGCGCTGCCCGGCTATACCGAGGGCGCCTGGTGGGTGCAGGACGCGGCGGCGTCGCTGCCGGTCCGCCTGTTCGAGGGCCTGGCCGGGCAGAAGGTGGTCGATCTGTGCGCCGCGCCGGGCGGCAAGACGGCGCAGCTCGTCAATGCCGGCGCCGAGGTGACCGCGATCGACCGCTCCGGCCGCCGGCTCGACCGGCTCATCGCCAATCTACACAGGCTTGGGCTGCCGGTCGCGGCGAAAGCGGCCGACGCATTGACCTGGCGCCCCGAACAGCCGGCCGACGCCGTGCTGCTCGATGCGCCGTGCACCGCGACGGGCGCGATACGCCGTCATCCCGACGTGCCGCACTTGAAGCATCCCGAGGATGTCGCGCGCCTCGCGGTCGTCCAGGAAAACCTGCTGCGCGCCGCCGTCGACATGCTGCGGCCGGGTGGTACGCTCGTTTATTGCACCTGCTCGCTCGAACCCGAGGAAGGGCGCGAGCGCGTCACCTCCCTGCTGCGCTCGGGCATGGCGGTCGAGCGGCATGCCGTAACGGCGGACGAGATCGGCGTGCCGGGCGAATGGATCACTCCGGACGGCGATTTGCGCACCTTGCCGTGCCATTTCGCCGAATATGACGGCGTCGACGGGTTCTACGCCGCCCGCCTGGTGAAGCCCGGCGCTCCCTGATTGGTCGGCGTGGCCTCGCCCGCGCGAAGCCCGCTGCGAGCGGCATGCATGTTGCCGGGTGCGGCTTGCCGACGTCGCGGTTCCTTGTTACGAAGCCGCCATGGATAGCACCGCCGGACCGGGGGTCCGCGGCGTCCGCCGATTGCCAGGTTCGGCCGCCGCCGTCGCGCCGGCAGCACGCAGATGAGGGCGGCGCCGAACGACGGCGAACGCCGGCCGGCGCGCGCCGAGACCTCGCCCGACCTGTTCACCCGGCTGCGGCGCGAAGCGCTGCGGGCTCTGGCGGCCGGCCCGTTCTACCGCCACACGCTGGTCGGCCCGGCGCCGACGGGGCTGCGCATCAAGCTCGGAGAGCGCTGGCCGGGCGACGCCAGACGCGGTGCCGCGATCCTGGCCGGCGACATCGAATTCCGCGGCGAAATGGTGCGCAACCCGACGCCGGTGTGGTCGCCGCCGGGTGCCGGCGATGCCTGGCTCGCCGCATGGCACGGTTTCGGCTGGCTTGCCGATCTGATCGGCGCCGGTCCCGAGGCGCGCGATCCGGCCCGCGCGCTGGTGCAGAGCTGGCTTGCCGACAACGCTGCCTGGCACCCGATCGGCTGGCGCTCCGATGTCGTGGCGACGCGCGTCTTTGCGTGGATCGTGCATTTCGACGAGCTGGCCGGGCGCGAGGCCGACCGCGCGCTGCGCCGCGCCATGCTCGCCAGCATCGCCGCGCAGGTGCGGCATCTCGCGCGTACCGCCGCCTGGGAGCAGTCGGGCGCGGCACGGCTGTGCGCCCTGAAGGGGCTGCTCGGCGGACTGGTAGCGCTCGGCGGCGGGGAGAAGCGCATAACCCGCGCATTGCGTGCGCTCGAAAGCGAGCTGCCGGCGCAAATCCTGCCGGATGGCGGGCACCGCACGCGCAGCCCGTCGGTGCAGCTTGCCGTGCTGCGCGACCTGATAGACATCCGTGCGGTGCTGCGCGCCGCCAAGATCGACGTGCCTGCCGGGTTGCAGCAGGCGATCGAGCGCATGGCGCCGATGCTGCGGTTTTTCCGTCACGGCGACCGCCGGCTCGCGCTGTTCAACAATGCGGTCGAGGAGGATGCGGTCGTCGTCGATCTCGTGCTGACGCGGTCCGAGACCCGCGGCCAGCCGCCGATGCAGGCGCCGCATTCCGGGTTTCAGCGCTTGCAGGCGGGCCAGAGCCTGGTCGTCGTCGATACCGGCAAGGCGCCGCCACATGGCTTCGACGAGGATGCGCATGTCGGCCTGCTGTCGTTCGAACTGAGCCAGGGCCGCGAACGCATCATCGTCAATTGCGGCGGCTATCGCGGCACCAAGGCGGCGTGGCGGCGGGTGGCGCGGTCGAGCGCGGCGCATTCGGTTCTGGTGGTCGGCGACACCAATGCCGTCGAGTTGCACGCCGACGGCTCGCTCGGCCGCGGTCCCGCGTCGGTGCGCTGCGAGCGTGCCGAAGAGGGCGGCCACCAGTGGATTGCGGCGAGCCATGACGGCTATCGCCCGAGCCTCGGGCTGAGCTATTCGCGCGAGCTGTACCTTGCCGCCGACGGCGACGATCTGCGCGGGGAGGACAAGCTGACCGGCCGCTCCGGCGCCAGCTTCGCGGTGCGCTTTCACCTGCATCCGGCGGTGGAGGCGTCGCTTGCCGATGACGGCAAGGCCGCGCTGCTGCGGCTGCCGA